>SKRC01000203.1 GCA_007118695.1 Balneolaceae bacterium
CCACCAGTGTCATGTCGTTCAGGCGGGCGGAGCCAATGCGTGAAAAGATCAGGAACGAACAACATTCACCATAATACTCAGGCAGTCTTGGACATTGCAGCGAAGCGACATCTTTTCCTACGGAGTGACTGAATATGTCAAATTGATGATGGAAAATGTTATATGTCGAATTTGGTAACTCTCGGATTGAGTACATTTGACATTTGACATCATCAATATCACATACACAATCCGGTCAAGCTAAATCAGGGATGGACAAACATTCGACATTCAATATTCGATATTCGATTTTCATCGGCTCACCGGCATGTGCTCAGCTTTCGCATTTTTAAAGGCCTTCCGGGGTTTCAGCCCAAGCAGCTCGAACATCTGCATATCCTCGCCCGGCTCATTATTGCAGGTCGTCAGCAGTTTTTCACCGGTAAAAATGGAGTTGGCCCCGGCCATAAAACAGTGCGCCTGCTCTTCCATGCTCATATTCACCCGTCCGGCTGAGAGGCGGACCATCGATTTGGGCATGGTGATACGGGCTGTGGCGATCATCCGGGCCATATCGTGCCAGGGGACTTTCGGCTGGTTTTCCATCGGGGTGCCTTTCACCGGCAGCAGGGCATTGACCGGAACGGATTCCGGGTGTTCCGGCATGGTGGCAAGGTTATGAATCAGGCCGATCCGGTCGTGGTCGGTTTCCCCCATCCCGATGATGCCGCCGCAGCATACGGAAATATTGTTTTTGCGAACGGTTTCAAGCGTATCAAGGCGTTCCTGGTAGCTGCGCGTGGTAATGATTCGGTTATAGAACTCCTCGCTGCTGTCCAGGTTGTGATTGTAAGCATAAAGGCCGGCTTCCTTTAACTTTCTTGCCTGTTCATCGGTCAGCATGCCAAGCGTGCAACAGACCTCCATGTCCATACTTGTAATTTCACTGACCATTTCAATCACACGGTCGAAATCCTTGTTCTCACGGGCATTGCGCCAGGCAGCACCCATGCAAAAGCGTGTACTGCCGGCCTCCTTTGCTTTATTTGCGGATGCAAGGATAACATCGGAGTCGAGCATTTTTTCGGCATCCACACTGGTTTGATAGCGTGCCGATTGCGGGCAATAGGCGCAGTCTTCCGGACAACCACCGGTTTTTATAGATAACAGGGTGCAAACCTGTACTTCCCCGGTGTCGTGGTATTTTCTGTGCACGGTGGCAGCACGATAAATCAGGTCGAGCAGGGGGGAGTGGTAAATGGATTCAATTTCTTCAAAAGTCCAGTCAGTGCGAAAATCCGTCATTTTCTTTTTGATTGTTTATGATATTAATGTATGATTATCCACCCGGGATGGATCGACTGCCGGTCAGGTTGCTGCATACAGTTACAGGTATTTGGCAAAAAGATCGCAGATCCGGTTGATTGTGCCGGGGGTGCTAAAAAAGGTCTTGAATTATCGAGTTATTATCCGGGTAATGCAACTTTAGCTGAAGCGAATTCAAAAACTTTGTATATGTATGATGTGCTTGCCTCCGGGAAGGAGTCATTTAAAATAGAAGTACCTTATAAATTGATAGAAACCGGTAAAAAGGGTGTCCATAAACCGCTGATGGTCTATTTACATGGGTATAATCAAAACATCAAACAGTTTGAAGAAAAAATCACTGATTTTTTTCAGCTTGAAGCATATCATCTGTTGATTCAGGGCCCTTATCCAATTTATGATACCGGCGGGAACAGAAAGGTATCGGAATGGGGGCGCGCCTGGTATTTGTATGATGGGAACAGAGGCCAGTTCATCAAGTCATTGGAAGTAAGCGCCGAATTTATCCAGCAGGTGCTTGACCGGCATCTGCAATTGATCAAGGTGAGCCGGATTTGTATATTCGGGTATTCCATGGGCGGCTACCTGGCCGGATACTTTGCACTGACGCGCTGGAAACATATCCATGATTTGATAGTTGCAGGTAGCAGAATAAAGACAGAAGTTCTCAATGATGAATGGGCTAACATCAGTCATATGAATGTATTGGCACTGCATGGTGAGCGTGATGAAAGCGTAAAAGCAGAGCCGCAAAAAGATGAAATAGAAAAATTGCAAAAACACGGCGTTTCGGCTACATTCAAGTCAATCGATGAAAAACACAAATTAACCGAAGCCTTTATCACAGAGGCAAAACAGTGGTTGACAACTTTGGGTTATAAAGAAATCAATAAAAGCTGATTTTTAAATTGATTAAATTAGCACTAATAACTGAATTAACACTTTTAAATTAAGTTCCATGGAAGAAAAAGAAAGTGTAGCAAAAGAAGCAATGGATATCCTGGTCGTTGAAGATGATCCGACCGTAAGAACACTGGTCAAGGCCGTTCTTGAAAATCAGGGAAATTCGGTATTTATTGCTGAAACAGCCGTTAAAGGTGAGGATATGGCCCTTGGGAATGAATACGACATGATTATTCTCGATCTGCGGCTTCCGGACGGCAATGGGTTTGATATCTGTTCCACGATTCGTGAGAAAGAGATTAAAACACCGGTACTTTTTCTCTCGGCCGAACATGAAACAGATGTAAAAATCAAATGCCTGAAAGTGGGGGCTGACGATTATCTCACAAAACCCTTCAACAGCGATGAATTGATCGCCCGCATTGAAGCTATTGCCCGCCGGAGTTCTGTCAAGGGCGCTGAAAAGGAAATAACCTGCGGTGACCTGAAAGTGGATTTAATTGCCCGGGAAATGCATATCAACGGCAGCGAGATCCAGTTGACCAACAACGAATTCAACCTTCTCGTCTACCTGATGAGAAACCGAAATCGTGTTATCTCCCAGGAAGAGCTGGCCAAGAATGTTTGGGATATCCATTTTGATACCCAAACCAATTATATTAATGTATATATCAGCTACCTGAGGAAGAAGATCCGTGAGAATACGGAGGAAGAGTTCATCGAGACGGTCCGAAAGAAGGGATTTGTGCTCCGTTGTCCAGACAGCAAGAAAAATTCCTGATATGTTCTTTTTCAGCTTGGATAGGATCCACTGATATATTTTTTCAAATCATTGATTTCCTCTTTTTGCCGGTCAATGATCGCTTTGACCAGGTCTCCAATGGAGATGATGCCTACCAGTTTATCGCCGTCCAAAACCGGCAGGTGCCGGATTTTCTTTTCGGTCATGATGGCCATACAGGTTTCCATATATTCACGGCCGGTAACCGTAATCAAATCGGAGGTCATGATTTCTTTGACCCGTGTTTCCTTCGATGTCCGGCCCTTCAGGATTACTTTGTTTCGGTAATCCTTGTCTGAAATGATGCCGGCCAGCTTATCATGCTCCATCACTAGCAGTGCACCGACATTGCGTTCCGACATTTTGCTGATGGCGTCAAAGACCGTTGCTTCCGGTTCTATATGGATTATTTCATTTCCTTTTTTTAGTAAGATATCCTGTACCAGCATCTTAACCTCCATTTATTGAGTGTAAAATGTTAATTTGCTGCTCTGAAAATCGAGCCTCTCTATTAAGGGGCAAATGTCTGTGGATGACTGATACATTTTCGGGCATCACATTGCAATATGTATTAATAACATAAAATTTAACGACTTTCAATTTTTTATATGAAAGAAATCAGGAATATGGATGAAAACCGGCTGCAGGAACTTGTTGATCACCTTTCCGGTTTTGTCTCGCAAGAGAGGGCAGAGAGAATTGAGACGGTTCTGGAGCAGAGAACCCGTCACGTCAACATAGTTCTGGAAGACCTCTATCAGCCTCACAATGCCAGTGCTGTGATGCGCAGCTGCGATGCATTCGGGGTGCAGGATCTCTATGTGATTGAAAATGAACACCGGTTCAGGCCTCATGCCAGGATTACGCTTGGTGCGGAAAAGTGGCTGACCGTTAACCGGTTTGACGGGGAGGACGCACTCGGGCAATGTCTCGACCGGTTAAAAAAAGAAGGGTATATCCTTGTGGCTACTACTCCGAGGCAGTACCATCCGGAAATTTCGGAAATACCGGTAGATAAAAAAATCAGCCTGATGTTTGGGGCTGAATTACCGGGTCTGAGCGATCAGGCTTTTCAAAGGGCGGACATCATGTGCCGAATTCCCATTAGAGGGTTTACGGAGAGTTTTAATATCTCTGTGAGCGCAGCGATTTGCATGTATGAACTGACAAATCGGATACGGCACACGGTGGAAGACTGGCAGCTGCCTGAAGATCAGAAGCGTGTGTTGCGATACCTTTGGCTGAAAAAATCGATCCGGGCCGGCGATCAGCTCGTGGCCGATTTTTTAAAAGACATGGATTAACAGTGATCAGTTAACAGTTAACAGTTGTCCAGTTACAGTGGGCAGTGGCAGGGTGCTCGGGAAGCAGGGAAGCAGGGAAGCAGGGAAGCAGGGAAGCAGGGAAGCAGGAATCGTGCGAGGAACCGGGTGCGGGGAACATGCCATCTATCAATTAACCGATAACCGATAAACCAATAACTGTTTACTGATCACTGTAAACTGTAAACTAATC
This sequence comes from Balneolaceae bacterium, assembly GCA_007118695.1. GTDB lineage: Bacteria > Bacteroidota > Rhodothermia > Balneolales > Balneolaceae > SKRC01. The sequence goes on from SKRC01000203.1 coordinate 4,505, forward strand.
CATTGACATGGGGTTGTTGCGGGCGATATCCTGGTACATAAGGTACTCTTCCGGAGAGGTATCGGCAATCAGGTAATTCAGGGGGTCAACCGGTTTTCCATTCAAACGCACTTCGTAATGCAAGTGTGGCCCCTGGGTCATGCCTGTATCCCCGGAGTACCCGATAAGGTCTCCGCGATTGACTTCGGTTCCCGGCCGGATGCCATCGGCAAATCCTGACAGGTGAGCGTAACGGGTTTCGTAGTTTTTGCCATGATCAAGGACAATCATCAAGCCGTAAGAACCACGCCGGCCTGCAATTTTAACTGTCGCATCACCGGTAGCATAGATAGGAGTACCGATATCGGCTCTGAAATCGACACCTTCATGCATGCGCCTGTATTTCAAAACCGGGTGCACTCTCATACCAAAACCGCTCAATAAAATACCGGTGGTCGGTTTAATGGCCGGCAGGTGCCTCATAAATTCCCGGTTTTCATTATAGTACCCCTTGATTTCATTGAACGATACTTGCTGAATTCCCATTCTGCGTTCGAGGTTATCCAGTTTGCTGGATGTCCATCTCAGAATATCCGATGTCTCTTCACTGTACACGTCAAATTCAGAATAGGGATCGGTACCACCAATACCGGCCATCCGTTCTTCCGGGGCAATCGGGTCCATGCCCAAAACGGACCGATACATCTCATTATCCATCTCGGAAATTGATTCCATCCTGGATTCCAGTACATTGATCGATTCCCGTGTAGTTTTCATCTGTTCGATCAGTGTTTCATTCTCGGCTTTCAAGGCCAGCTCTGCAGGCGTCCCGATATAATTGGAGAGCAACGTGATTCCAATTCCAGCTAAAACAACTCCATTTAAAATCCAAAGACATGCCGTATAAATGGTCAGATCAAACCTGCTGTGTTGAACAGGAACAAACTCGCACTTTTCTTCGTCGTAGTAGTAGTGGTTGTTGAGAGACATAGTTAGTTTTGGTGATTCTCAGAGTGCAGGATTAAATGTATAAACTTATTATCGTACTTAAAAGAGCACCCCCAACTCAATTTGTTTCACTCAAAATCGCCTTCAAAATACTCAATAGCGCGCTTTGGCATCTCGCCTCCTTCTTTTTTGTGCGCGATATGGTGCTTCACTTTATCCTGAAATGCCTTTGCTGCGTCATATCCATAGTGTTCCAGCAAATAATTCATGGCGATTACTTCCGCGATAACAGTGATGTTTTTTCCCGGTGTGATCGGCAGGTGGATCAGCGGTATTTCAGTGTTTAAGATGGATACAGAATCATGATTGAGTCCGGTTCGTTCCACTTTCTCACTCTCTTCCCAAAGCGAGAGATTCAAAACGACTTCCAGTCTTTTTTGATAGCGGATCGAGCGGATGCCGAACATCGACATCACGTCGATGATACCGAGCCCGCGGATTTCCATGAAATGCTTGTTCATTTCCGTCGCCGATGAGAGAAGAACATTGCTTTTCTTCGAGAGCATGACAACATCATCGGCAACAAGCCGGTGGCCTCGTTCTATGAGGTCGAGAGCTACTTCACTTTTGCCGATTCCCGATTTCCCGGCAATGAGAATCCCGATTCCATATACATCCACCATCGTCCCGTGCACCATGGTCTGCAGGGCAAACTGGTCCTCGAGAAAATCACGCAGCAAAAACATGAACTGGGTGGTCTCTATGTTGGTGGTATAGACCGGGATTCCGGCATCCTCGGCCATTCTCAGCAGGGGTTTGGGCAGGGTGTTGTTATCGGTCAGGAAAATGACCGGAAGATCGAATTGCAAAATGTTGCCAAACGATTTTTTTTGTTCCTGCCGGGAGAGTTTGGCCAGGTACTGACTCTCGGTATTGCCAATGATCTGTATCCGTTTATAGGTAAACAGTTCCAGGTAGCCGGCCAGAGCCAGCCCGGGCCGGTGCAGATCGGTGTCGGTCACAAATTTTTGATCACACACCGACTCTGCAGCATTGGGTTTTACCTTGATTTTTACCCTGTCCCGCAATTTTTCAATCATGTAGGCTACGGTGATCTTCTCCTTTTTGGGAATCGGTGTATGATCTTTAAAAGGCATTCAACCTCGGTTTTTGGTTAGTTATGCTCGAATCGTTTGGTTTTATATTTCCGAATTTGTCTGACGATTGTATCAACCACGTTATTGATTGCCTGTTCGTAGGTCTGACCGACTTCGGTGGCGTTCAGCAATTTTTGCGGTACTTTTACTCTCAATTCGGCAGTACAGGGATTATCATGATCCTTGCTGGGCTGCAGGACCACATCACAGGCGATAATCTTATCGTAAAACTGTTCCAGTTTGGTGATCTCATCCATACTATACTGTTTCAGGTCTCTGGTCGGTTCAAAATGTCTTGCTGCAAATGTCGTTTTCATAGATGTTCTCCTTTTCTATTTTTTAGGAATTTTTAGCTCTTGGATGAGCCAGTTCATATACATTTTTAAGTCGTTCCACACTTGTGTGTGTGTAAATCTGGGTAGCCGATAAATTAGAGTGACCCAGAAATTCCTTGATCATTCTGATGTCAGCCCCGGCATCGAGCATGTGGGTTGCAAAACTGTGGCGCAACACATGCGGGCTCTTTTGCGTGATTTCACTTGTAAGCTCAAAATAACGCTTTACCATTTTTTGCACCACCCTTGGATAGATCCGGTGGCCCCTGGCGGCCAGAAAAACCGCCTTTCTGGCGTCCTGATCGGTGCGTTTTCCAAAGAGTTCCTCGCGGTGTGCCAGGTGTTTTTTCAGGCTTTTCAGTGCTTCTCCGCCAATCGGCACAATTCGCTCTTTATTGCCTTTTCCACGTACGGTAATCTGTTTCAGGTTGAAATTGATATCAGACAGATTGAGGTTAACCAGTTCACTCAATCGCATCCCGGTTGAATAGAATAGTTCCAGAATAGCCCGGTCCTGGATGGTTTTTGGATCGTCGCCATCGGCCTGCTCCATCATCCGCCGAATTTCTGCGGGTTGGGCGGTTTTTGGTAATTTTTGCTCTTTTTTTGGAATAATAAGCAAGTGTGCAGGATTTTTTTCCAGGTAGCCTCGTTTGAAGGCATACTTAAAAAATGAACGGACGGAAGCTACTTTTCTTGCAATCGAACTTCTGGCGGTGCCTTTTTCGGATAATTCTCCGAGCCAGAGCCTGATGGCAAGCCTGTCAATGTCTTCTGTTTTTACCTCTTCTTCAGCACATTCCTGTAATTCGGCACAATGGCTCAGGAATTGGCCGAGGTCGGTCTTGTACGCGACAATCGTATGAGAAGAACTGTTTCGTTCTATTTCAAGGTACCTCAGAAATTTTTCAATCAGGTGCTTCATAAGAGATAATATGAATACAATGTCTGTAAAAATAAACTTAAAAACCTGTCAGACAGCGCGTTGTTTCCAAATATTTTTTTTCCCGGTTAATTTATCAACCATCGTTGCCGCTGCCAGCATCTGAAACCACAAAACGCCAAGCGGATGCAGCATGGAATACAAGGGGTTCCACCTGAACCAAACGGAGAGAATCAGCCGGTGGAGCAAAATCATTGCAACAGCTGCAGTTGATAGAAATAGCCAGACGGGTTGCCCGGCCGGCAGAGAAGCAGGAAGCAGGATAAACGGAGCGATAAAAACAATCAGGTGAACGGCTGCGGCTAATATAAACAGAGGGTAGGAATACCCGAACCCGGCAAAGAAATTTTTCCTGAACCCGTTTCGTATTTCACGTTCGCTGGTATACATCCGGCAGGAAATCAAATCGCCGCCTTCAAACATGCGGAGGGTCAGCCCGTTCTCCAGGTCTGCCTTTGCCAAGCCAACATCTTCCACGATATTATTTTTTACAAATTCATGGGTGCCAATCCGTTCATAGGGGTCTTTTCGAAAAGCTAAGAACTGGCCACAGGCAGCCGCAAACAGTTTCCGGGTTTTGCGGGCTGCCAAACGGGGCATCCAGCGCGGCTGCCGGTAGACATAAATCGCCGGCAAGAGAGTCGTCAGGGTATAATAGACCAGCGGGATCAATGTTTGCTCCCAGAATGTTTTGAGCACTTGCCGGGGCCATACGGTTAGCATGTCGAGCCGGTATTCATCAAAGGCAGTGGCAACGCCGGCCAGCGTGGCAGCTTTTATGGTAACATCTGCATCGATAAAAACCAGGATTTCACCTGCAGAGGCATCACCGAGCTGTTTGCAGGCCCATGGCTTGCCCAGCCATCCGGAAGGCTTCTCACGGCCGTTAATGACGCGCAGGATGCCTTTGAATTCATTTTGTAACCCGCCCAGGATTTCTGGTGTACGATCGTCTGATTCATCATCCAGAACAATCACTTCAAAATTGTTGTAGTTTTGACGGCAGGCACTGCGGACGCACTGCTCAATATGGCCCTCTTCATTCCTGGCGGGGATGAGGATGCTGATAAAAGCCTGGCTGTCAGGCGAACCCTCCGGCAGCGGAGTGAGATCGAATCTGTTCCTGATCAAAATCAGTGATGTTGCAACCAGGTAAAAACAGGAAAAGGAGAGCAGCAGGGTTATGAGGAATTCCGCCATTTGGTTGGTTCCGGTTTTTCAGTTGGGTTCGACAGACTACGATAATATCTTTGGACGAAACGGTTTACGACTCAAAAGCATTCAATCCAAAATTCTTTATGTAATATCATTTTGTTGGCGCCCCGGACTGGCTGCGTTAGTAAACAGGACGTACAGCTGCCGGATCTTGGTATTACAGCGGCTATTCGACCTGATAGGCCAGACTTCCGACGACTGATTAATTATGGGTAAATCCAAAACAGTCGTCGTTATTTTTTAGGTTAAATTTTGGTGTACAATTATAATGAAAATAATTTCCGACTATACGAAAGATACCGGTTCCATCAAGCTTCACCCGGGCAGCTACGAATGGTGGTATTTTGATGGATTGACTGCTGATGGGGAGTATGGAATCGTAGTTATATTTTATGAAGGCAACCCATTCTCCCGAAGATATTTAGAGGCAATCGATTCAAATACTTCTGAAGCTGAGAGGCGGGCCGGCCAGTTTCCCGCCTTAAGCATTTCGGTCTATCAGCGTGGCCGCCCTATCTATTACGGTTTCTGTGAGCATGAGCCGGATGAGGCACGTTTTGATTCTGAGCGCATCCATGGGAGGGTTGGGGAGAGTGAATTTGGTTTTGAAAAATCCAATGGCAAGCTGGTTTATACGGTTAGCCTGGACCAGGTTCTGCCGGGGGGAGATAGCATTCGCGGCAGCCTGAAGTTTATTTCAGATGATCATAATATTGCGTTGGTAAACAATAAGTTAAATGAAAATATAAATGACAATGATGCTGCGCATACCTGGAATCTGGTCCAGCCTGCAGCAATGGTAACAGGTGAATTGAAAATCGATGGATTCAGGAGCCATGCGATTCGTTTTGAGGGCCCGGGATATCATGACCACAATTTCGGCAGGGAATCGATGGATCGCAGTTTTCTGGATTGGTATTGGGGGCGGTTTCATTTCCCGGAGTCTGTATTCGTCTATTATATCATGCAGAAGCAGGATGGGGATCAGCACAGAGCCTGGTTAATTCAACATGATGGAGAGGTGATCCGGATGGATGATCATTTTCAATTGGACCATAATAGCCTGAATCCGTTTGGGTTGATGAGCGCCAGGAAAATTACAATTGAAGGAAGTGGGGTTAAGTGCCTGGTGCAAAAGGAGAAGGTGTTGGATAACGGGCCATTTTACCAGCGATTTATGAGCAGGGCCGTGATGGAAGCCGGCGATGGAATCTCCCAGGCCAACGGTTTTGCCGAATATATTCACCCGGCCCGGATCAAAAACCGGCTGTTCCGGCCGCTGGTCAATATGCGCATTGCCTATCCGGGCGGAAAGCCGCACTGGGTGCAACGCAACCCCCGGCTGTACAGGTGGACGTGGTAAAAAACGGACAGCAACCAAAAAAGGCGGCCTGCAGTGAAGCAGGCCGCCCGGGTTTGGGAAGTGAGGAAGAGCTATCTTCCGTCACATTCGTCAGGTATCACACGCTCTCGTAGAATCTGTTGAGTTCAGGCATGTATACCCGTGATAAATGTATACCCGGAATCAGTCGAAATCAGGTAGAATGACGGCATCGATCAAATGTATCACTCCGTTGGTACCACTCAAATCGACAGTGATCACCGTCGCACCATCCACGGTTACGGTGCCATTGGAATTATTAATGGTTACCATCTGGCCGTTCACGGTTTCAATCTCGGTTTCTCCGGCCGGGATATCACCGGACTCTATTCGATCGGCGATTACATGATAGGTCAGCGTCTCTGCCACTTCCTCATCAGAGAGTCCCGCCAGTGCTTCGGAGATATCCTCGAATGCGCTGTTGATCGGTGCAAACACGGTAAATGGCCCGTCACCAGAAAGCGTGCCGGCAAGATCGGCATCAATCACAAGGTCAACCAGGGTCGTCAGCTCATAGTTTTTCTGTGCAATTTCAACGATGTTCAGATATTTGTTGGGAATGAGCACTTCATCAATGGCGTGAATGGTGCCGTTGCTGGCATCGACATCGGCTGCAATGACTTCCGAGCTTCCGTTGACCGTGACTCCTCCGCCAGCAGTCACATACAGACTTTCTCCGCTCATAGATGCAACTGTCTGGCTGGCATTAAGGTCACCAGATTTGACATCTGCTTCAATGACATGATATAACAGGATTTCGGTCAGCTGTTCCATGGAAAGGCTCTCAAGGAGGCCATCGGGAAGGTTGTCAAACGCTTCATCTGTCGGGGCGAATACCGTGTAAGGCCCGTCGCCCATCAGTGCTTCGGCAAGGCCGGCATCCGTCACAGCCTGGACCAGTGTATTGAAATCAAACCTCTTGACGGCATTGTCAACAACCGTTCCAAATGCATCCGGGAACAGTACTTTATTGACAGCATGAATCACACCATTGGTGGCTTCAATATCCGCTGCAATAACGTTGGACGAAGCATTAATAACAACCTCTTCACCGGCTTTGATGAAAAGCTCATCTCCCTGCAGGGATGCGACTGCCTGGCGGTCGCTCAAATCTGAAGACATGACAGTTCCTCCGGTTACATGATAGGTGAGGATCGAGATCAGCTGGTCTCCGCTCAGGTTTTCCAATGTTCCTTCGGGGAGGGCTTCAAACGCCTCATCGGTTGGAGCAAAAGCCGTGAACGGACCCAGAAATTGCAAGGTGGTGGTCAAACCGGCGCTTTCAATGGCGTCGAGCAGGATGTCGAATCCGTCAGCTTCCTGTGCAACATCAATGATGTTGGTGGCTCCCAGTGCTTTTCTGATGGCCGATGGCAGCAATACTTCATTGATGCCATGGACTACACCGTTTGACGCCCTGATGTCGGCTTCGACGACATTGGAGGTGCCGTTAATCACAACCCCATTACCGGATTGAGCCAGGATTCTCTCACCCTGGAGCGTTTCAACATCTCCCTGCTGCGGGACATCGGCAGCCAAAATGGTGCCGGCAACCAGATGGTAAGTGATGATCAGTTCGATATCTTCTTCTGTCAGGCTGTTCAGCACATCGGAAGGAATATCCTGGAAAGCAGCATTTGTAGGTGCAAAGACAGTGAGTTCTTCATTTTGAAGTGCTTCCAGCAGGTCTTCGTTGACCAGGGAGACAAGGGTGCTGTAGTCGCTGTCATCAGACAGCACTTCAGCAAGGTTCATGTCAATATCCGGATCCGGATCCACCGGTGTGCCGGAATCATTATCACTGCATGCCGATAAGGCAAACATGAGCGCCAGGGGTAAGATGAGCAGGCTGGCTGCCCTGCGTATGGTTTTTGTACTCGGTAGCATAGTTTCCTCTTTCAAGTTTATTTGGTTTAGGTGTTAAGTACCGGTGTAACACCCGAGAAATGGACTATGACTAGTGTCATGTCAATTATATTTATGCGGGTCTCCCGACATCTTATCGGGATTCTTTTTACTCCTGGTTGTTATAAAAAAAATGCAAGCAGCTATGACTATGCACAAAATTTCACATTGCCAGGAGCATAATTTTCTTTGTCTTACCGCACAACGCATGGTTGTTACGACACTGGGCTGTCAGAAATTAATTTTCAAACTGACGGATGGGTTGAATCCGGGAAGGGTTCTCTCTCTGATTTCGTATTGCTGCTCTCCATCCGGCCCCGTTCCGGAAGGGAAGAGGTTCCAGTCAATGCTGTTTCGGCGGTTCAGTACATTGATGAGGTCCAGCCTGGTTTCGAGGTCAACAGGGCCAAGATTCGGGGTATAGATGAAGGAAAAATCGAGCTGGTGGAAGGGGCTCAGGCGGTCATGTTCAGGATTGGTGAAGTCGTAGTGGCCGGCTGATGGAAAATTGTGAGGCACCATGAAGTCGTAATACGCCTGCCGGAAAGCCCAGCTTCTGCCGTAAATGCCCAGCCACCTGGCTGCAAACCTGGTATTAGCAGAAATACGGCCTGTCAGCCTGACCTGAAAGCGGTGAGGCTCGTTCCAGGGTGTAGGGACCATCCGGCCGAATTGAGATTCCATATTTATTCTGGATACAGTGAAATCATACCCCAATAATAACCGGAGCCTTGCCTCTGTTAATGATTGCCGGAACCTTGCGCCGATCCCGTAGGAATACATGTCAGTCACCTCAGCAAATGCATCAAGCCCGGTTCTGCTTACATCCCCACCACCTACCATAAGATTCGGATAGGAGGTGATATAGCTGGAAGGCTGGAGTTTGAGAAATTTCTCAATGCTGAGAGAGGTTGTTTCACCCGGTTCAAGCAAAAAAGAGAGCGCTGTATGGTATGCTTTAGGTTGTTCGAAACTGCTGTCGTGCGCCCAAACTGTAAACCCGGGGACAAGCGAGCTCGGCCCGACATTGGTAATATCAAACTGGTTGATAAACTGCCTGTAGATGCCCCCGGACAATTTCAGGCTCCAGTAACCCAGGGATGATTCAGGCTGGTCGTATTGAATGCTCATTCGGGGTTCAGCATAGATATCACCCGATGGTGAAAGGATGGTAAACCTGGACCCGGCCATGAATTTCATGTGGCTGCCAAATACCCAGTTGCCATTGATGTATGAACTGTAAAAAGTGGATTGATAATCATTTAATGTGGGTAGATAAAAGAAATCAGTTAAACCGAACCGGGATTCAACCCGGTCGGACTGAAGGCCGCTGCTGAGGCTGAACCGGGGGGTGAATGCATAGTTCAGGTCCATACGGCCTATAAAATGCCGGATCAGGTTGCTGTCTCTTTGCTCTCTGCCCGTTTCAATAACGCCGGATAAGTGCTCAAAAAGTTCGGTCTCGGACAGCCCGTCAGCCGAAGACTGAATAGACTCGTTGTCGAACATGGTATAGCTGTGATTCAGCTCATTCGAACTGTAGCTTGCCTGGAAACTGATATTAAGGCGGGGTGAGGCCAGCCAGTCGTAACGCAATTGCGTTGCCAGGTTTTCCCAGTTGTAGCTGTCCCTTGAAAACATATAGATCGTTTCTTCTGCAAGCTTGTCGCTGGCAAGCAGATCGGTTTCAACACGGTTTTCTCCTTTGTACAGTGAAAATGAAAGTGTCCTGTACGGATCCGGCTCATAACGCGATGCCAGGTGAAAATCATAATAACTGATGCCGGATGCATTGTTGACCGATTGAAAAGACCTGCCGCCTGATTCGTTCAGAAGGATATTGTAGATGAGCGGGTCCACAAGATCCCACTGCTGAAGTGCACCTGACAGTGTGGGGTCCTGGTACCAGTCCCAGAAGGTTGACCTGAATGCTGTCATCAGATGAAAGCGGCTTTCATCACCGTTTGAATTGCTAAGTTGGATCCTGGCATTGGTGTTTACCGGATCAACCTGCAGCAGGGCCCGTTTATTATTCCGGTTGGAGATATGGTGACGCATATCGATTTTCCCGGCAATCAGGCTTCCGGATTCGACGCCGAATCCTGCTTTTTCAACGGATACCCTGTCAAGAGAGTAAGGGCTGAATGCGCTGTAGAGTTGGCCGAAGCTGTAGGGGTTATAAACTGGAATACCGTCAAGAAAAATCCGGTGATCACCGCGCTGGCCTCCCTGGAGATGCAGGTCGGTGAGCGGGAGTCCGTACTGGATGCCTGAAAAAAGGGCCATGCTCTGAATGGCATCCGGAGACCGGCTGCCGGTATTCCAGTCAGACAGACGATCGATGGTTTCCTCATTTGTATGTCCAAATGAGAGCAACGGCTTATGGGCTGTTACCACAATGGGGGAAACATCAAACTGCCTGGGTTGCATTCGGATGCTTTCCCGAACATCCTGGTCCGGAGCAATGGTAATTTCTTTGCGGACCGGTTCATACCCGATATAGGAGAAAATGATTTCATGTCGGCCGGTGAGCATGCGATTGAGGTTGAACAGTCCGGCATTGTTCGTACTGGTTCCGCCTGAAACATCGGCCAGCATGACGGTTGCCCCCGGCAGGGGATCTCCGGTTTGTGCATCCACGACTTTGCCCGTCAGGGAGCCATAAGAGGATGCGATCAATGATGATTTTACCACAACGAATGTGCCCGACGAGAGGATGATATAATCGAGCCCGGTATCTTTCAGTACCTGTTTTAATATTTCAGGTATCGTTTTCTCTCGAATTCTTTGATAGACATTGAACCCTTCAACGATAGCCGGGTCATAGATCAGATCGGCTTCGGTTTTACCCGCTATTTCTTCCAGGGCCAAGGCCAGGGTCACCCCGCTAAATTCAAATGAGTACAGGCCGTTGTCCCGGCTTTGTGACATCAGATCTGCCGGAAACAAAGTAAACATCAGCCAAAAAATAAGTACAAGGAACAGGTTTGAATGATCCTGAAGCATGCGAATTGTTATTTAGAGACTCTGTACCCGTTGGTGGTTCTTGAAAACGTCAGACCCTTGACCGTGGTAATATCATTCAAGACCGATTCTACATCTTCCGGATCGGAATAGAATGTTGTCATCACAGTGCGCCCGATTTCCCGGTCGGTAATTTCAATGGAGGTATTGTACTTCCGTTCAAGCTCCCTGAAAATGATTTCAAGCGGTGTGTTCACGAAGGCCAGATTCCGTTGCTTCCAGGCCAGGATGTTATCGATCCGGACCGGGTCGGGATCGGCCGGTCGGATCATACCGCTAATCCACCGGCTTTCTGATCCCTCCTTCAGGCTGACCGCTTCCTGCGGAGACCCTTCAGCGAAGAACCGGACGGATCCGCTGATCACGGATACGGTGGTTTGAGAGCCGGGATCGTCCAGCCACGATCGCACATTGAATTTCGTGCTGGTTACCTGCACAACCGATCCGTTTGCATATACATGGAACGGGTGATTGCCCGGTTCAACTTCAAAATAGGCTTCCCCGTTCAGGTGAAGATCCCGGTTGGTATAATTGAACAGGCGGCTGTAGCTGATTTCCGATCCGCTGTTGAGATTCACTGTGGATCCATCGGGAAGTTCGATGGCGGCCAGTTCTCCTTTGGGCACAGATACTTTTTTATCAGTCAAAAGAAAAGCGGCCCCGGCTATTATCAAAAAGATGGCGGCAGCGAGGTAGTATCGCAGCCCGTTATTTCTGTCGGTGTTTTGGCTGTTTACCGGTTTATCTTCAAACCCCAGCTTTGCGTGCACATCACGCAGGGCATCTTCGGTCTCGGCCTTGCTGACAGGTGGTTCATTCAGGTCAATTTCGGAGCTGTCATCCCAAACCCTTTTGAGATTCTTGCGTTCTGATTCAGATACATTATCAAACAGACGATCAAGATCCCGGTTTTTTTTGTCGTTATTCCAGGATTGTTCAGCCATAGCCTATGTGCCTTGTTTCAGTGAGATACTGTTCATGCAGGCGATGGATGTTTTTCATCGCCTGAACAATATGATTATTAACCGTTCTGCTGGATACATTCATTACATCGGCGATCTCTTCATGATCGAGCCCCTCAAAACGGCTGAGGCGGAAGGCCTCGCTTTGTCTTTCAGGTAGTTCCATGATCCACTTTTTTAAAAGCTCCAGGCGTTCCGTCCGGAGATCCGTTTCCTGATCTTCATCAGTAAGCTGATCTGCCGGCATATCGGCTGCGTCCAGGCCATTTTGCTCAAAAGAGCGGTCGCGTATGTGATTGAGTGATAAATTACGCACGATTTTATAAAGGTACGCTTTAATTGACTGTTCAGCATCTATGGATTCACGATGATGCCATAGTTTGATGAAGGCGTCCTGAACGATATCAGCAGCTGTGGATTTTTGCCTGGTATACCTGAAAGAAAATCTGACCAGGGGGGCATACAGGGACCTGAATAACTGGTCGAATGCCTCCCGGTCTGACGCTTTCAGGCGTTCCGTTAACTGGTTGTATTGTTCATCGTTCGGTTCGTTCATCTTGTTCGGTTATCAGTGTTACACGCCATAAATCAGGAATGACTAGCCGGGAAAATCATTTTTTTCAGAAATTCGTTTGTTGGTGGTCACAAAATTCCTGTTAACCGCGAATTTCTGTGAGGAAAGTTTTGAGGCACTTGTAGAATAACCTGTTGAAGAGCAACTGTTAAGAAGGGAGCGGAGGAGGGAGTAAATAAATTTATGTTTACAAAATTTTACATATAACCTGTGGACAGTGTGTCAGTTAGCAGTAAACAGTTATCAGTTAACAGTGTGGTACACACGACTCAGTTAACAGTGGCAGTTGGCAGTGGCAAGTTGATGTTCCCCGATTAAGGTCGTATGGGGTTTTCAGGCCAGGTGACAGTGGCAGGATTCAGTTGGTAGTAGCAGTTTGCAGTGGGCAGGAGCATCTCCCCTTGAGGAGGAGATAATTGAAGTGCGTTCAGCACTTTAATTTGTGGGGTGTTCAGTTACCAGTTACCAGTTACCAGTTACCAGTTACCAGTTACCAGTTACCAGTTACCAGTAGGCAGTAGCAGATGGCAGGGAACAGGGGAACAGGGGAACAGGGGAAAATCTGAGCAATTGAACTATTGACACACCATGAACACTACCGCAAACACAAAGCCTTGTCTACAGGAAATGATTCACGAACGATAATTCACAACCCCTTAAAAATCTCGTCAACAGACACCTGTAAACCTTCTACGATTTGTGAAGCAAGGGTCTCGCCGGATTTAATTGTATGTATCAGGGTAAATTGCCCGTTTTCATTCAGAAATTGATCGATCGTTTTCGCTTCAGGATCCGCGATCCAATACTCCCTGACCCCGTGTTGGGCATACAATTCCTTTTTCTTTTTTCTGTCAATGGTTTCGGTATGTACGGAGAGCACTTCCACCACCAAATCGGGAGCTTCTACTATGTTATTTTTGGTAATGATATTCATCCGTTCTTTGACCACAAAAACAATATCCGGCCACGATCATTCTCACTGATACGAAGTTCGGATCAGGAAGGATCCGTCATCGTGCCCATGAATAGTATCGCCCCGGATTCTACCTCACGGATCACGTAAAAGTAGGGCCGGTCAAATCGCAGGTTCACCGTTTGCGGAGCACTTGTAACGCCAAATTCAACAGAGGTGGCGGCTGCCGCTTCCGTGCCTTCTTCATCCACCCGGATAAATGTCACATGCCGGGTATCGCTGATGTAAAGATCATCCTGTATCGGGTTGATGCGGCTGAAGTCGGAAATACTGTAATCGAATGCATCGACAATTCCCAGCTCCTGCAGAATATCGCCAAACCCGTCAACTTCATACTCCAGTTCAAATTTGGGCATCTCCAGGTTGAGAGTCACATTGCCGAAAGCCCCGGTCAGCTCCTGCCAGTCATCCCAGGTCTTGTTCTGCAGCCAGTTTTCAAGGCCTGTCTCTTCATCCGGCAGAACCAGGGTCATGGCATAACCGGCATCACCGTAATAGAGGTTCACTGCCTGATAATCGTCACCACTGGTATACTGCATGTTCTCCACTTCGCTGATGCGCATCATATCCACATCGGCAGTGGTACCGTCCGGCCGGTGAAACGGTTTGGTTTCGGTGTCGTCGGGATCAAACTGTATGGTCCACTCTCCGTTGAAATAGATCGCGTTGATCAGATACATCACCGTCAGCGGGTCGATCGGGTCTTCAACGATCTCTTCTATCAGCCCTTCGGTTTTATCGCTCACCCACTCATTGATTCGCTCCACGGTATCCGGGTCGTCAAAATCAGCGGCTTCGATGACCGCATCGAAATAGTGCCGGTTGGTTTCCAGAAATTCCTGTTCCACACTGAAAGTATCGCGGTACCAGATGGAGTTGGCGATATTGAACACCACGTCATCGTCGAATTCGGTCAGCAGGCCGATCAGTTCCCGGGCGGCCTGGTTGATCTCTTCGCGGCTCATCTCCTGAAGGCCGAATACCTCCTGCATCTGCGTGTAGGTATCACCTTCGGCTCCGTTCATGGTCATCCCGTAGGCCATCAGGATGCTCAGGGGAGAGATGAAATGACTCTCCTGCGGGCCGGATTCAAGCAGTTTGTGCATCAGTTCAAAACCGAATGCGCCGGACCCGTCAACTATTTGCATCTCCCCGGATGAAAGCGCCCGGGGCAGCTCTCGCCTTTCGAATGGCTCGGCCGGATCGTCGATGTCATTATCGGCGGTGCTGAAAAGATCGCAGCCGGTCAGGGTGAGAGAGAGGGATATAATAAGGATGAATATCATATGGGATAATTGGCGTAGTGTCGTCATTATCATAAAACGTTTTTCCATTAATAATGTTACTTGTTTGATGGGGACTTATTCTGAAGGATTTCATTCTTTAATACACACATCCGGGAGGGAATACCTAATGAATATTGAATATTGAACAAGGAATTCTGAATGTTAAAGGTTTTTCTTTGTGCCCTTGGCGGTTGCAGTATTAACCGTGGAGGCCGCATAGAACGCAATGTTTTATGGCAGAATTCATACCCTAACAAGGTTTCCCATAATTCTCCCTGCGCCTCCGCGTTTCCGCGCCTCCGCGGTAAAAAAAACAGAGGGCAAAGGTCAAAATCAAAAATTCCATTTGAATTGCAGAGCCGGTACAGGTTCAACGATCTGTCCATTTCCGGCCTTGATGTGCGTAAGATCAATTTCCGTTGCAGATGGTTCGGAAGGCGATCTGTCTGACAACAGATGATACCCGGAACGAATCACTGTAACCAGCCCGGCAGTCATATTCATCATCGACAACCCGGTGCGGGCGTGATTGACTTCGTGGTACTCGTGGATAGGGATGGTGCAATTACCCATGCACATTCCCGGCTCACCCTGAATCTCGGTGTAGGTCGACCGGTTGTCCACATTCAGGGCGCCAAGCAGGATAGAGCCGGTGCCAGCGGCAAAGCCGAACCAGTGAGCAGCCGATGATGAATTGAATAGCCAGGGCTGAGATGCTCGGTTGCTCATGTAAACGGTGTTGGCAACGGTCAGTGCAGTGGATGCGGTGCCATACTGCCAGTCCACATTGTTGCGGGTAACCTTTTTCTCTTCCACTTCATAAGTAATATTACCGTACATGGGCTGAATCATAGCCAGCTCCTTGGTTGTAAAACCGGACTTTTCTGCCCATCGATTGAATTCCGAACTCTCTATTTCCGGGATAAATGCATACTTGAACTCTTCGTTGATGGCCTCGGCTATCTCCCGTCCGGCACTTTGCTCCACAAGATACCCGACGGCGCAGATATTACCGGTTTCGTCAATAAACGTCGGCCTCCTCGGATCTTCGTGGCCGTCGTTATAGGGAAATAGTCCGGCTTCATAATACTCTGCGAGCAGGTCGAGATAGGCCATCCGGTTTTGTTTCTGCTCTTCGCTCAGGTGGCCGGTCGGGCGCTGCCGCAACTCGGCTTCTACATATGCAAGATGGGTACGGATCCGGGTATAATCGGAAACACCCTCTTCCGGTTTCTCCCCGAATGTATGAACATAACTTTCATCACCGATAACCGCATTGACAGTGTGATCCGATCTGTTTTCTGTTGAATCGGCCTGGTGTTTTAAATGATAGAGTCCGATGTCGCTGAAAATAGTTGCTCCGGTAAGGATCAAAGCAAGTGTGAATACAAGTATCATCGTGCGTCTCATAGTTCTGTCATTTTTGGGTTTTTAATTTGCTGATGCATGATTCGGTTGATGTCTTTCACCAGTAGTACACATCTGGAAAGGCGAATACCTAATGAATATTGAATAATGAACAAGAAACTCCGAATATCGAATATTGAACAAAGAATTCTGAATGTTGAAGGATTGGACAGAGGGGCGGGGGACTTTGAATTTCGAACGATCAAACAATTGAGTATGAGAACTTGAGAACAATAAAATATTAGAACAGGGAACGCGGAGAGCATCAGAACAGATGAATATCGACCAATGAACAAGGAACGGGGGATAGGAAGATGAGTATCGATTAAGAGAATAAGGAACGGGGAACAGGGAGCACGAACTTCGCACCGTAAATTATTCCATTTCTTGAATTTTCCCGCTCCTTTAATTTTCAAAATTTGAACTGAATACTTACCGACGGAGTGAAGCCGGGCATGGTTCGTTCCCGTATGTCGTATTCCCCCTCCGAACCGGTTGGATGCAGGCTCCAGTCGATCACATTTTTACGGTTCAGGAGATTGATAAAATCGAGCCGGACTTCAAGATCGGAAAAGCCGAGCGAAGGCCGGAAAATCAGGGAAAGATCCAGCTGATGAAACGGGCTGAGACGGTCGGCTTCCGGGCTGAGAAACAGGTAGTTACTGTCTCTGAAAAGCAAAAAGTCGTAGTAAGCCTGGCGGAAGCCCCAGGCTCGCCCGGCTACGCTTTGCCACTGGGCGACGGCGGAAATATTGGAATGTACATGCCACAATGCCCGCGCCTGAAACCGGTGGGGTTCATTCCAGGGAGCCGGCAATGTCCGGCCAAACTGCGACTCCATATCGATGTTGCTGATGCTGTAGTCATAACCGGCCATCATATGCAGACGGGCATCGGGGAAATCCTGCGTAACCCTGACGCCCCCGCCGTAGGCTGTCATCGACGTGGCTTCGGCAAATGCATCGAACCTGGAGCGGTCGACCGACATACCGGAAAACAGGTTCCGGTAGGAGGTGATATAGGTGGTCGGCTGCCATTTGTGAAACGCTTCCAGGGTGATGGAGGTATGATTGGCAGGCTCGTAGAGCAGTGACCCGCTCAGATGATAGGCCTCCGGCAATTTGTCGTTTCCGGCGTGCGACCAAATCGAAAAAGAGGGGACAAGAGCCGTCGGCCCGACATTGGTCATATCAAACTGGTTGATAAACTGCCTGTAGAGGCCGCCGGTCAGGCGTACGGACCAATATCCGGAATCGGCATCGGGGCGGTCGTACTGAATGCCTGCACGGGGTTCGGGATACAAACCGCCATCGGGATGTACGTATGTAAACCGGCTGCCCAGGTTCAGATTCCAGTATTCACCCAGATTGAAATTGCCGTCGATATAACTGCCGGCGAACGTGGTCTGCTGATCCGTTTGAGTGGGCAGGTAAAAGAGATCACTTAAATTGACAACCGAAGAGACCCGGTCCAGTTGTATGCCCATTTCCAGGGTGAAATAACGCGTAAAATTGTAGGTCGCATCACTTCGGAGGGTAAAATGCCGGATACTGTTTTCATTATTCTGGGAAGGGAGCATTCCGGCAGAGCCAACTGTTTGAAAATCAGAAAAAGCCTCAGACGCTGACATTGCCCTGAAGGCTCCGTCAAGTTGAGGAATATTCGGGTCATGGCTTGTTCCGAACAGGTACCGGTGATCCAGGCGGTTGGCACTGTAGCTGATGCGGGTCGAAAGGTCCATGCGGGGTGTGGCCAGCCAGTTGTGTGTGAGCTGGCCCATGATATTGTTCCAGTCGTACAAATCGCGGGCATAGGCGTACTCGGGCTCCTCTTCAACGGGGAAGGTCTGGGCAAGCAGGTCGGTGCGGACGAAATTCCTGCCGGTATAAAAAGAGGCGTTAAAATCGTGATAGTTGTTCAGCCGGTATCGCGAGGCAAAATGAAAATCATGAAACCGGACATCGGAATCGTGCTCCATGGTCTCATACGTTACAGATTCCCGGTCCTGGTCAAGAACAAGGTTCATAATCAAAGGATCCACTTCATCCCATTCCCGCAGCGTCTGATCGAGCGTGGGATTGCGGTAAACGTTCCAGTAGTTAGTGCGAAACGCAGACATGATTTTCAGCGGAGAATCATCATCACCCAATGGCAGTTCCAGGTCCGTCCTGGTGTTGAGGCTCAGCGGATCGCCCTGAACCATAAAACCCTGTTCACCGCTGCCCGGTACATCGTGGTTCAGGTTGATCAGCCCGGCAATCTGACTGCCTTCCTGAACCCCGTAACCCGCCTTATGCAGATTGACTTTGCTGATGGCATAGGGACTGAAAGCACTGAACATCTGCCCGAAACTGTAGGGATTATAGACCGGCACACCATCGAGGAGCATACGGTGGTCTCCCCGCTGGCCGCCCTGAAGGTGAAGGTCGGTCATCGGCAGTCCGTATTGCACGCCGGAAAAGAGATTCAGCGACTGAATGGCATCCCTCATGGCCCCGGGACGCTCCCACACGCTGTTTTCACCGAGGTTATGACGGTCACCGGTCATCCGCGGCATTTGAGGCACATGGCCGGTCACTATAACCGGAGAGATATGAACCGGTTTGGGTTCTAGCGAGATCTCTTCCCGCTGCTGCCTATCGGGCCTGATTTCGATCGTTTTGTACACCGGTTCGTATCCCACGTAGCTGAAGATGATGTTGTAGGAGCCGGATACAAGCCGGTTAAGGTTGAAATTGCCTGCACGGTTGGTGCTCGTGCCGCCCGAGGCGTCTGCGAACATCACGTTTGCTCCCGGGAGTGGTTCCCCGGTGTAGCCATCTACGACCTTTCCGGCAAAAGAGCCATAGGCAGGTTCGTCACGAACGGATTTGACAATGACAATGGTTCCGGTTGATAAGGTGATAAAATCGAGTTGGGTGCCTTCGAGAACATGCTGCAACAGATCCGGCATGTCCTGGTTTCGAATTCTTTTATGGATCGTGATATCCCGGATCAGGGCGGGATCATAGACCAAATCCAGTTTCGCCGTCTCTGCCACTGTTTCGAGCACATCCCTGAGTTCTTCACCCCTGAATTCAAACGTATAGGCCTCTCCGCTCTGCTCCTGGCCGTAGCCTGCCAGGGGCATGCATAGCAAAAAAATCAGCCCGGGCAGAATATACTTGAAAAAGGTCAGGGTTGATTCCGTTCGGCTCATCGATAGATCCTGTATCCGTTTGCTGTCTCTGCGTACCGGAGGCCTTTCACCAGGGAAATATCATTCAGCACTGTTTCCAGGTTTCGCGGTTCCGTGTAATAGGTTGTCAGGGTTTCATACCGCATCTCCTGTGCCTCCAGTTCAATCCGTACATCGAACCGGCGCTCCAGTTCATTGAGGATCACCGCAAGTGGTTTTTCATCAAAATGAAGCAAATTGCTGCGCCAGCCAAGAACCCGGTCCGCTGATACACTGACCGGATCAGCCGGTTCAATCATGTTGTTGTTCCAGGAGCTCATTTTTCCCGGAGATAACACGACCCGTCTGTCAGGGGATTTTTCAGGATAAAAATACACTTCCCCTTCAGTTACCGTCACGCTGGTTTCGCTGCCGGGATCGCTGCTCCAGGAGCGGATATTCAAGCGGGTGCCGGTCACTTCAACAGTTGATCCGTTGGCGTTGATGATAAACGGCTCGTCGCCGCTTCGAATTGTAAAATATGCTTCACCGTCGAGGTGCAAGGTTCGGTTGGTCCGGCCGAAAAGACGATTATGACGAATTTGGGTGCCGCTGTTCATTTCAATTGTGGACCCGTCATTCAGTTCAATTTCAGCCATCTCACCATAAGAGACGAAGTACATCCTGGGGGTCAACAGATACCCGGTGCCCAGTACGATCAGGATTACGGCAGCGGCAAGGTACCACTTCGGCCCGAACCCTGAGGGTGAATTTTTTCCGGAGTCCACAGGCAAATCCAAATCCGGAGCGGGAAATCCAAGCCGGTTTTGCACTTCCGATAGTGCCTCATCCACCGGTTTGATTCGCTGGCGGTGCTTCTGTCTGGATTCTTCCAGGTCCGTACCGCTTTTTTCCCAGACCCTGAGAATTTCTTTCTGCTCTTCAGAAGAATATTTCTTCAACAGCTCCCGGTCTATGGGGTGCTTGTTATTCTGATTGTTGGATTGATCATTCATAATCCGTTTCCATCCTTAGAGTTTGAATGGTTGTTATAGCGCTTCCGCAGGTGCGATAGTGCATCCACAATATGGTTATTAACCGTTTTTACTGTCAGATTCATCACATCGGCTATTTCTTGATGATCCAGGCCTTCAAAGCGGCTAAGCTCAAAGGCTTCCCGCCGCCGGTCGGATAGTTCATTTATCCATATTCTGAAATTTCCGGCCAGCTCTTCAACACTGTCTGTACCCTCATTACTGACAGTATCCTCATCATGGCCGGTGATCAATGACCGGCCAGAATCGGTCAAATGAACTTTTTCCAGTTCCATCATTCGGTCTGAGTGATCTCGTAAGTGATTCAATGCCCTGTTCCGTACCATCTTATAGAGATAGGATTTGAGTGATTGTTGCGGGTCAATGTCGTTACGATCCTGCCAAACGGATACAAAAACATCCTGAACGATATCACAGGCCTGATCATGACACTGTGTATATCTGTAGGCAAAGTATGTAAGCGGATAGTACAGCGATCGGAAAAGGGCATTAAATGCCTCCCGGTCCGACCGGCTGATCCTATCCGCCCACTCTCGTATCTGTTCAGCTGATGGTTGATTCATAACCGATTACATCATTAATACACATTACGCGAAAGGCATACCTAATGTTAAATAAAAAAAAAGAGGAAAAACTCAATTTCCGGAAGCTTTCTCAATGCGATTTTTTAAAGCAGCGACCATCGAGTACGATTCCGTGTCGGGCAGGGGTTCGATCAGTATCCGGGATAACCCATCAAAATCGGCGGTCCGGAACAGATCATACAGTTCGCGGGCCATATGCTCAAAATCACCCCGAAAGTGCACATGACGGGGGAATCCGGCCGGCCGATCGGTATGGGTGATCAGCAGCACCTTCTCCCTGTCGTAGTTTTTGGCCGGGTCAAACCACAAAACATCAGCCTCGGGCTTGTAATGGGTGTATTTGACGCCGGGGCTGCCAGGTTTATCCGACGCTGCCTGGTCCACCCCGATTCGGGTGCCGGTGATCCGTTCGAGTTGTTCACGGGTATATTTTCCGGGGCGGAGTACGGCAAACGGCTGCCGGGTGAGATCGAGCACCGTCGATTCCAGCCCGACGGCGGATTTTCCGCCCTCCAGAACCGGGAAGTCGGGGCCGAAATCCCGTTGTACGTGCATCGGGTTCGTAGGGCTCGGACGGCCTGAACGGTTGGCACTGGGAGCGGCCAGCGGGCCTGTCAGGCGAATCAGCTCAAGAGCCACCGGGTGATCCGGAATCCGAAGCGCCACCGTGTTCAAACCCGAAGTGATAGCATCGAGAACTTCCGGTTTCTTATTAAATACCAACGTTAAAGGCCCGGGCCAGCACTTTTTCATCAGCTTCTCAGCGGCCGGAGGGATCTCGGAGGCAAAATCAGCCACCTGGGAAATGTCCGAGAGATGAACAATCAGCGGGTTGTCATCGGGCCGGCCTTTGAGGGCAAATATTTTTTTCACGGCCGTCGGGTTCCAGGCATCAGCTCCCAGCCCGTATACCGTCTCCGTTGGAAATGCGACCACGCTGCCCTGGCGAAGCAGCTCTGCAGCCTGCTCAATGGTCATGCAGGTACCTCCTGGAGTGATTGCTGCTCTTCGTACATCTTTTTCAGGTAGTCGAGGGCAGAGGCGGGGCCGGCTATATCATGAATGATAATCCGCACCGATTCTTTTTTCTGTATAATTTTATACTCTTCCCCCGACATCTGCTGAATGATACCGAGATGGTTCTGAAAAAGGCCTGAATCGAAATACGTTCTGCCCGTTGCACTCTTATTGGCCGGACACACCAGCCACATCCGGTCAGACCGGATCGTTATTTTACGGTACAGGAGCCTGGAAGCATAAAATTTGATTTTGGCCGCAACCAGCAGGGTTTGAGCTTTTTCCGGAAGGGGGCCGAACCGGTCTTCCATCTCTTCCTTCCAGGAGTCGAACGCCTCCTCATCCCCGGCTTCAGAGAGTTTTCTATAGAGATTCAATCGCTCCACACTGTCGGAAACGTATTCGGTATCGAGCAGCGCGGAGTAGTCGAATTCCACTACGGTATCGGGATAATCGATTTTGACCGGCTCGGAATCGAACATCCCGCTGAACTCATCCTGTTTGATTTCCCGTACGGCATCATCCAGGATTTTCGTATACAATTCAAAGCCGATCTCATTGATAAATCCACTCTGTTCTGCGCCCAGAATATCGCCGGCGCCCCTGATGTCGAGGTCCCGCATGGCGATGTTAAAGCCGGCGCCCAGGTCGGAAAACTCCTCCAGGGCCGTCAGCCGCTTGCGCGCCTCGGAGGTCAGCGACTGAATGGGCGGGGTGAGCAGATAGCAAAACGCTTTTCGGTTCGACCGCCCGACACGACCGCGAAGCTGGTGAAGCTCCGAGAGCCCAAAGTGATTGGCGTTGTTGATGATAATGGTATTCGCATTGGCGATGTCGATGCCGTTTTCAACGATATTGGTGGAAACCAGCACATCAAACTTGTTGCTGTAAAACTCGTGGATGATTTTTTCCAGTTTGGACGGAGGCATCTGTCCGTGGCCGAATTTCACCCGTATGTCGGGGGCCAGCTGCCGGATCATTTCGGCAACCTCTTCAATATTTTTCACCCGGTTGTGGATAAAAAACACCTGTCCGCCGCGGGAGATTTCCTGTATGATTGCATCCCGGATCAGTTCGGGGTTAAAGCTGTGGATTTCCGTATAGACCGGCTGCCGGTTGGGAGGGGGAGTGTTGATGATACTCAGATCCCGGGCGCCCATCAGGGAGAATTGCATGGTGCGGGGAATCGGGGTGGCCGTCATGGTCATCACATCGAGTGATGCCCTGAATTTCTTGAGCTTTTCCTTGACCGTTACCCCGAAACGCTGCTCTTCATCAACGATCAATAGCCCGAGATCTTTAAACACGACATCTTTTGACACGAGCCGGTGGGTTCCAATAACGATATCCACTTTGCCGGCCTTCAGGTCTTTGAGCACCTGTTTCTGCTCGCCGGGGGAGCGGAAGCGCGAGAGAACCTCAATGTTGATCGGGAACTCCTTCATGCGCTGGGTAAAGGTTTTGTGGTGCTGGTCGGCCAGAATGGTGGTAGGCACCAGCAGGGCCACCTGTTTCTGATCCATGACGGCCTTGAACGCGGCACGGATCGCCACTTCCGTTTTTCCGAACCCAACATCACCGCAAATGAGTCGGTCCATCGGGTGGGCCGTTTCCATATCTTGTTTGACCACGTTTATGGCGCCCATCTGGTCGGGGGTCTCCTCAAATTCAAACCGTGCTTCCATTTCGGTCTGCCAGGAGGTATCGGGCGAAAAAGCGTGTGCCGTCTCCGTTTTTCTCTTTGCATAGAGCTGGATCAGGTCGCGGGCAATGTCTTTAACTTTCGATTTGGTCCGGCTCTTTTTGCGGGCCCACTCTCCGGACCCCAGTTTGGTTACTTTGGGTGCAGTCCCTTCCTTGCCCGAATATTTCTGGAGTTTATGGAGACTGCTCACATTGACATACAGGATTGAATTATCCTTGTATTTGAGCACGGCCGCTTCCTGGACGGTGTTTTTGACTTCAATTTTTTTGAATCCGGCAAACTTTCCGATCCCGTAATCCACGTGTACCACATAGTCGCCTACATTCAGGTCTTTCAGCTCCTTGAAGGAGATGCCGCCTTTTACCTTTTTGCGGGAACGGATTTTCGGCCTGTGATAGCGGTTGAATATTTGATGGTCGGTTAATACCGCCAGGTTCCGGTCTTTGAGCACAAATCCTTCGTGGAGCGAACCGACAAGCACGCGGTAGCGAAAGGCTTCAAGGGGTTCACCCAAAAGTTCCTCAAAACGCTCTTTCTGATTCTGGTTGTTGCACAAGATGAGGGTTTCCACCCCGGCTGCACTGTTTTCATCGATGTAGGAGCGAAGCAGTTTAAAACTCCCGCCAAATTCAGGATGCGCCGATGCACCGAGATCCAGTTTCAAATCAACGGAATCCACAGACTCAGAGAAGCTGCCGCCAACGACAAGGGGCCGGGAATGAATCGACGCAGAGTATTCGTCCGGCGTGAGAAATTCATGATCCGGTTCGGGGAGTTGTTTTTCTTCTGATTGGTCATGGATCTGCCGGGCCGTTTCAAAATTCCCGGTGATGGAGTCGAGGATCAGGTCCGGCTGGTAAAGAAATACCGCGCAGTCGCCGGGCAGGTATTCAAACAGGCTCTGTTTGGTATGATCACTGTCGAATGCCGAATTGGGAACGAACCGGGTCTCGTTCAAAAAGGCTACAGACCGTTGGGAATCGGGATCAAATTCCCGGATCGATTCGATGGTATCCCCAAAAAATTCAAGCCGCACAGGATAGTCGCCGGAAAATGGGAAGACATCAAATATACCTCCGCGAATGGCAAATTCTCCCGGCTGATCGACAAATTTTACCGAATGATACCCCTGATCGGTCAGTTGTTCCCTCAGCGTTTCCGGCGGGAGGGTATCGTCTTTCTCCACAGCGATTGATTTCTGCTGAAAATCCTCTGCCGATATCAGTTTTTCCCTGATCGCTCCGGCTGATGTAAAGACGATTGCCTTGTCATCGGTCTTCAGTTTTTCCAGGACTTCCGAACGCTGCACCATGACCGAAAGGTCGGGCATCATCTGATCATCATACGGTTTCCGGTGAGTCGGAGGGAACACCAGCAGATCGTCGGTACCGGAAATTTCCTGAAGGTCCGAGGCCAGCGAAGAGGCTTTTTCAATTTCCGGTGTAATCACCAGCACGTGTGATGCGAATTTACTCAGTTCATGAAGAAAGAAACTTGCAGAGGAACCGATAAAATTTTGAAGCTCAGCGGTCTTTTTATTTTTGAGCAGCGCCTTAAGGGTGCTGTCGTCAATGGCCGGCTTGACAGCTTTTTTGATTGTGTCTAACATAAATTAAATTGGTTTTGCACCATAAAGATACGGAGTTCAAACATCAGATCGGACAGGTATGTAATTCTGATAAGGCAACAGATTTTTCCGGCTCGTTTACCCAAGTGGTGTTCGGAAGAGGACTTTGTCGCTGATCAGGGCCAGGAACCCAAGCAAAATCGCGGGCAGCAGGAAGTGCGGGTAGTGATCTTCGAAATCGGTGTAGATAATCTCCTCAATTTCCGATCGTTCGAGTTCATCGATCTGTCTGTAAATATCCTGGAGCTCTTCCGTGTGGGTTGCCCTGAAGTATTGTCCGCCGGTAAGATCCGCAATCCGGGTAAGCATTTCTTCATCGATATCGACCCTTACATTCTGATATCGTGTTCCAAAAACCGGATCCTGAATCGGGTAGGGGGCGGTTCCCCTGGTGCCGATACCCATGGTATAGACCCGGATTCCGTGAGCGGCGGCAAGCTCACCGGCTGTCACCGGGTCAATTTCGCCGGCGTTATTGAGCCCATCGGTTAGCAAGATGATCACCCTGCTTTCGGCTTCGCTCTCTTTGAGCCGGTTGATGGCTGTGGCAATGCCGAGCCCGATGGCCGTCCCATCCTGGACCATTCCAATATCGACATCTGCAAGCAGATCCCGCAGCAGCCGGTGATCGGTCGTAGGCGGGCAAACGGTAAAACTCTGGCGGGCGAAAACATTGAGGCCGATTCTGTCGTTGGGCCGGTTGCTCACGAACTCATCGGCAATTTCCTTTGCGGCAAGCATCCGGTTGGGTTCAAAATCTTCTGCGAGCATCGATGATGAGATATCGATGGACAGGATGATGTCAATGCCTTCAACCTCCTGTTCCACCGTTGCGTTTTGGGTTTGAGGCCGTGCAATGGCTGTAACAATGAGTACATAGGAAACCCAGAAGAGCAGCGGGCCCAGCCAGACGCCCCATATCCTGTAGTTTCCCGGCAGGTTTGAAAGATCCGATACCGTGGAGAAAAGCAGGCTTGGCCTTTTCTTCTTCCAATAACGCCATACCTGAACTCCGATTAAAACAGGTAATAACGCCAGTAACAAAAAATATTCCGGATTTGCCCACTGCATCAGTTGGCCTCTGCTGTTAGAAGTTCCTGTTGACTTTCATGTGATTCGCGCAATTCTTCAATCCTGTATTTATCTGTCTCGGAAACAACTTCCAAAAATTGAAACGCTACTTCAAGTGCCTTATTGGCCTGGGGTATATCCGGTTCAAACTTTGCAAATTTTACCATATCAGCTTCGTTCAGCACTTTCCGGGTTATGCTGATAATCTCCTTTTCGGCCGGGTATTCCCGCAGTTCCTTCATGATTTCGCCGGAAGTCATTTCCAGGGCATTAATGTCATAGACATGTTCAAAATATTCCCTGATGGCATCGCCCAGCAAAACGTAAAACTCTTTGAAATCACGCCTGTTTAACGGTGAATTTTCCCCTGATAGTGTATGGAGTTGATCACGCAACCTCAGGAGGGGGTTTTCAAAGGGGATTGGTTCGGGTGCTTCTTTCGGCTCAGGCTTGGGTTCTCTTTTTTGCAGGTACCGGTAAAGGAGCCATCCGGCCAGGCCAAGCAGAATGATGGCCAGCAGCCACGGCCATAGGTCGGCTGCAAATGCGAATATCGGTTTTAACGGCCGGAATTCCTCATCGCCTTCGGCAATAACGGTTTTAAAAAACAGGGGAACAGGTGTTGAATAGATGGTGGAGTCGCCATCAGCGTCATTGGCCAGTTCAACCGGCATCCGCGCAATGATATAATCTTCGGTCCCGAAAAACTGCAGGTGATAGACGACGCTGTCCCGGTTTGCTGAAAGCCGATGGCGTTGCCGGTTGACAAAAATCAGATCTTCATCTTCAAATTTATCCTCACCGGGAAAGACGGCCGACTGGAAATTATCGCCGGTATTCACCACAAGCGTATAGGAGATCACATCACCCACCCGGACAGAGTCCCGGTCTACGTACGTATGAAGCTCCTGTCCTTGCGCCTGGCCGGGACCGGAAATCAAAAACAGGAGTAAAACAATAGAACCGATTAATGTGTTTTGCATATCAAAGTTGAATGCCGTCAAACGGGGGATATTAAATGAAACGTTGATGATACTATTAAATTGAGAGATAGAAAATACCTTCCGGAATTTGGTTCGACCGGGTAAGATACCGCAATTTTTTATAAGGTTAAATTGGTGTAACCGGGGTGGGTGGTTCGGCTGAAAAAAGGAAAAACATTTTATCAGGTTTTAAAAAAGCTTCCGAATTTCACACTATTAGATGGAAATTTGAACTTTGTTTATTACTTTTGCGGTTAATCATCTAAAGACAATGACCCCAAAGTTCTAATTAATCATGGAAAAAGTATGCAGAAATTTCTGCCTGTAATCAGCTTACTGCTACTCGTTGGTTTTACAGCCGCAGGCTGTGACAATATCATAGAAGAAAACGGCTTTGCAATCAAAACAATTGCTGATGAGGAGATAGAGGAAATTGAGGAGTTTGTTCCGGCGCCTGCCTATGATGAATTCGGTTTTCTGGAAGATCAGTATGAGATTGATACCGAGCGAATCCGTAGAAATGAAAATCTGTATCTGATCCTCCGGCGTTATGATATCTCGCCGCAGATGATAGACAGAATTAGCAGGGCGGTTACCGGGAACGCCAATTTGAACCGCCTGCGGCCCGGCCAGACGTATCACATCTATAAGAAAGGCGAGGAAGCTGTAGCGATGGTCTGGAATATCAACCGGCGTGATTTTCTCGTGATGAATTGGGAGAACGACGATATTGAAGTGGTCCGGGATCAGCATGAATTGAGGACTGTTGAGCGAACAGCAACCGGAATGATTGAGCGGTCGCTTTATGAAACCCTGCAACAGGATGGCATGACCCAGATGCTCGGTTCGGCCATTGCTGAAATCTATGCATGGGAAATCGATTTCTTTTCCCTTCGGCCGGGCGACAGCTTTAAGGTGATTTATGCCGAGCTTTATGTGGGGGATGATTTTTATGGGGTTGGGGATGTGCATGCAGCTGAATTCAAACACCGGGGACGATCCTACCGGGCGTATCGATTCGAAAGCGATTCCATTACCGGCTATTTTAACGAAGATGGTGACAGCATGGAAAGAGAGCTTTTGAAGGCTCCTTTCGAATATAATCAGCGGGTAAGCTCCGGCTTTTCAAATAACCGTTTTCATCCGATTCTCAGGGAACGAAGGCCTCATCACGGCGTTGATTATGCCGCCCGCCGCGGCACCCCGGTCATTGCCGTTGGCGATGGTATTGTCACAGAAGCCCGGTACCGGGGAGGAAACGGAAACATTGTCCAGATACGTCACAACAATGTGTACAAAACCGCTTATTTGCATCTCAACGGATTTGCTTCCGGGATCCGCTCAGGCGCCAGGGTTGAACAGGGTCAGGTGATCGGTTATGTGGGAGATTCTGGACTTGCAACCGGCCCACACCTGTGCTACAGGCTTTATGTGCATGACCGGCCGGTAAATTCCCTGACGGCCGACCTGCCGGCCTCCGATAGCCTTGACGAAGAGTATATGGATGATTTTGAGGACCTGAAAATGGTGTACAACCGCGATCTCGACCGTCTTGAACACAAGATTCCGTCCGAGTCGATCAGTAGCGTTGCAAACGCCGGTGAAAGAAATTGATTAACGGCCGGATATAAGAACGGTTGGTCATGACCTCGATGGAATCGATTTTGGACCTGAGAAACAGGTTCTTTAATTCCGACTTTCTTTTCAGCCTCCGGGCCCTGTAGGCTTTCCGCACTTTTTTGCTTGAGGTATCGATGATGATCTCTTCGCCCGTTTCGGGATCGGAAAATGGAATGAGCCCCATCTCCGGCAAATACTCCTCATGTTCATCCTGGATGACAATATTGACCAGATCGTGCTTCCTGTTGGTGATTTTGAGCTGTTTGTTGAAACTTGAATCTTCAAAATCAGAAGCTAAAACGATGATCGCTTTCCGGTTGAGCAGCCGGTTTACATAGCTGAGCGCTTCGGCTATGTTGGTCTGCCGGCCTTCCGGCCTGGTGGTGAGAAGTTCCCTGATGAGCCGCAACACATGAGTCCGGCCTTTTTTGGGTGGAATCACTTTCTCAATACGGTCACTGAAGAGCACCAGTCCCACTTTATCCCCGTTTTTAATGGCACTGAACGCAAGTACGGCAGATATTTCGGTAGCCAGTTCCATTTTTGTCTGCGAGAGCGATCCGAAGAAACCGCTTGGGGAAATATCCACACAAAGCATCAGGATCTGTTCGCGCTCTTCTTCGAATACCTTGATATAGGGTTCCCCGTTGCGAGCGGTTACGTTCCAGTCGATTTGCCTGACGTCGTCGCCATAGGAATAGGCCCTGACTTCAGAAAATTCCATCCCCCTGCCTTTAAAAGCTGACTGGTATTCGCCGCCAAAGATATTGTTGACAAGACCTTTGGTCTGAATTTCCAGCTTGCGGACCTTTTTTAATATCTCCTTGGAAATCATGGTTAAATAGGATGGTTAAGTGAATATGGGTTCAGTTTTGGCAAGAGTAACTCATCATTAAGGGTAATCGTATGGAATTATAACTGTTTTTGATGGTAACGGCACACTAATGGTCTCGGTACACGAACGATGCCATTGCACAATGGATGGCGGCGCAAAAATGGTAACGGCGCACCAAAAGTGGCGATGCATAAACGGTTACAGCACATCTACGGTGCCATCGCACCATGGATGACGGCGCAAAAATGGTGACGGCACACCATAGGTGGCGGTGCACAAACAGTGACAACAAACCAACGGTAACGGCTCACAATTTTAGTGAAAGCGCACAATATGA
This sequence comes from Balneolaceae bacterium, assembly GCA_007118695.1. Lineage (GTDB taxonomy): Bacteria > Bacteroidota > Rhodothermia > Balneolales > Balneolaceae > SKRC01. The sequence continues at coordinate 34,585 of SKRC01000203.1, forward strand.
TGAAAACTAGGGGATTGAAGCAAGTGCACAGTCAATTTCTGCTAATTGTTTTAAAAATTTCCTACCTTTCTGCCCCTTAAAACAGGTGTTTCGTCAACCAACCTTGTGTGCGGTACCGAACGAGGTATGGAGGGATTGATTTTTCCACTGGCTGCACAAACCATGTTTATATAGTTGCTGTCAGGTTCATATTGACGCATTGCCAGTAATACTATAAACGGCGACTCCCTGGTTGACACAACATCAGGACTATTTCTAACCCTATACTATTTACCTTATGATAATCGGAGTACCTAAAGAGATAAAAAAACATGAAAACCGGGTAGCTTTGCTTCCGGTAGGGGCGCTACAGTTTAAACGTAACGGGCATATCGTACTGGTGGAAAAAGGAGTGGGAGAGGGAAGTGGTTTTTCCGATCAGGCTTACAAAGATGCGGGTGCAACGATTATCGAGGATGTGGAAGAGGTATGGAAGCGGGCTGAAATGATTATGAAAGTAAAAGAGCCGATAGCGGAGGAGTACCCGCACATGAAAGAGGGCCAGGTGATTTTCACGTATTTTCACTTTGCGGCCGAAGAGAAGCTCACCAAAGCCGTGGTGGATTCCGGTTGCATTGCCATTGCCTATGAGACCGTGGAAAAGAAAGACTGGTCCCTTCCGCTGCTTATTCCAATGAGTGAGGTAGCCGGCCGAATGGCTGCGCAGGAGGGGGCAAAGTACCTTGAAAAACCCCTGGGAGGCCGCGGGGTTTTGATGGGGGGAATTCCCGGGGTTCCTCCGGCCAAAGTCCTGGTCCTTGGCGGCGGAATTGTCGGTGTGAATTCAGCCAAAATTGCCTCGGGAATGGGTGCCGACACCATTATTATGGATATCAACATCCCCCGGTTGCGATACCTGGATGATGTGATGGAGAAAAATGTCCGGACACTTTTTTCCAATGAAGCCAACATCAGGAGGCTGCTGCCCTCGGTTGATATGATTATCGGTGCGGTTTTAAAACCGGGTGCCAAAGCGCCTCACCTGATTACCCGGGAGATGCTGAAGGAGATGCGGGCCGGAACGGTATTGGTTGATGTTTCCATTGACCAGGGTGGTTGTTTTGAAACCTCAAAACCGACGACACACGATGATCCAGTCTATATCATTGATGATGTGGTCCACTATTGTGTTGCCAATATGCCGGGTGCAGTACCGTATACGTCCACTCTTGGCCTGACCAATGTAACGCTTCCCTATGCCATTCAACTTGCCAACAAGGGATGGAAACAGGCACTGCGCGATGATGATGAACTGCTCAAAGGGTTGAATATCGCCCTGGGCAAGATTGTCTATAAAGATGTCGCCGATACGTTTGGCCTGAAGTACACACAAGCCGGGGAAGTACTCTGAGTGTAGGGGCGGGGTTGTATCATTTCTCGTAAAACGGCGGATTTGATATTTACGTGTATAACTGTTTGATGTTTTCGTATTACTACTTACATGTACGATAGATACTATACAAAATAGTCCCTTTCTACAGGAACGACCATCCAGGGATTTCAGGCTCAAACTAAAACCGTGTGAGCTCCGAGCGTAGCAATTTCCCCCGACGGCTCGGGGAAATGCGGGATCGCGGGTAAAAAAAAGCCCTGTTGTCACCAACAGGGCTTTTATAAACTTTTTTAAAATGATTCATTCATCATTCAACTCGTCGTACTTCGATGGCGCTCAGACCTTTCGGGGTCTCCTCAACATCAAATTCAACTTCCTCTCCGTCTTTCAGGCCTTCCTGAAAGCCTAGATTTTCTATGTTATTTCGGTGAACAAAGATATCCTTGCCACCATCTTCGGGCTCTATAAAGCCAAATCCTTTTTCAGCATCAAACCATTTTACTTTACCATATTGCATAATACTAGTACCATTTTGTTGTGCACCATTTTATACTTTTCTCTCAATAAAGAGTTGCTATAGCCTCTCTCCTGATTGATCCATACCAACGGTGAAATTTATAATGAACATGCAATATATACAGAATTTTTGAAAATCCCGTGTTTATGATTAAAGCTTTTAAAATTGGTTATTTGCCAAAAGCAAGAACCTTCACAGGATCGGTTTTTGATGCAAACCGGGCAGGCAGCCAGGAGGCAAGTGCACAAAGGACAATTGTAATAACAATGACAATTAGATAGTCGATGGCATGAGGCTCCACCGGTGCGTAGCTCATATAGTAATTCTCTTCAGCAAGCGGGATGATCTTGTAGGTGCCCTGCAGCCAGTTGAACAGCGATGCAATGGATACGCCGATTGCCAGGCCTACACCGGCAACGAACAACCCTTCCAGCATGAAAATACGGCGGATAGATTTGTTTTTCGCTCCCATGGTTTTCAAAATCCCTATATCACGAACTCTTTCCAGTACCATCATGAGTACGGTGCCGATCAGGTTAAATGCGGCGATGATGACCATGACACTAATGACAAATGGGATCGTCTGTTCCTGCAGATCCACCCAGGCAAAGATATTCCGGTATCTCTGATAGATGGTTTCGGTCCTGTAGGGGAATTGCACAGTTCCCTGGAGTTCGGAATGCAGCGATTCTATCCGGTTGGCATTGGAGACCCTGATGTCGAGGCCGGTTGCCTGCAATTGCCCCAGCCTCAGCAAATTTCTCACATACTGGATGTCAGCGATGGCGAGTGCATCATCAAACCTTTCTATGCCTGTCTGATAGGTGCCGCTCAAATGAAATTGAACGATTTCCGGGGTATTGAACGGGGTAGGGATACCGTCGACCGTATAAACGGTAACGGTGTTGCCAATCTCGGCGCCGATGTTCCGGGCCAGTGCGGACCCCAGGATAATTCCGGGAAGGCCTCGATCATTTGCTCCCAGGTTATATTCCCCCTGATTGATATAGGTGTATAAATCCGTGACGTCACCGCCCGGATCTACGCCTTTGATCAATCCGCCACTGATATCGGCCCTCGACTGGAGCATCACTTCGGATAAAGCCACCGGCTGGGCTTTTTCTACTCCTTCGAAGCCCAGCACATATGTTTCCAGGGTATCCGCCCGGAACATCGGATCCACCGTTGAGGTTGTGATGGTGATGTGAGGGGCAAACCCGAGAACTTTGTCATTGATAACGGTTTTAAAACCTTGAACGATAGAAAGTGCAATCAACAGCCCGGCTGACCCTACAGCCACGCCAATGATCGCCATGCTCTTGATAAAGGAAAGAAAATTGGCATCCTTGCGCTTTCCACGGAAATAGCGCTTCGCAAGATAGAATTCAAATTTCATCTGGCCCTGATTTACACCTTATCGGTTATGAATGGATGGTGGCACATGTTCTGTTGAAACGTAACTGTGATGTTTTTTTATTAACCCTGATGACAATGAACCGATAAGCATCCGATCGAATAATTACTCAGGCCTCATCTGAGGGAAAAAGAGAACATCTCTGATGGACTTCGAATCGGTCATAATCATGGCCAGGCGATCGATGCCCACACCCAGCCCCGCAGTAGGCGGCATGCCATATTCGAGTGCCCGCAAAAAATCCTCATCAACCGCCATCGCCTCTTCATCACCTTCCTCGCGCAGGCGCGCCTGTTCTTCAAAGCGCTGTCGCTGGTCGATCGGATCGTTGAGCTCGGAAAAGGCATTGGCTATTTCCTTGCCGTTGCAGATGGCTTCAAATCGTTCAACCAAGCCCTCTTTTTCCCGGTGCTTTTTAGCAAGGGGGCTCATCTCGATGGGATAGTCGGTAATGAATGTGGGCTGGATCAGTTTGGGTTCCACATGTTCTCCAAAAATTTCATCTATCAATTTCCCTTTGCCCATACTTTTATCCACATCGATATGCAGCGTATTGGCAATTTCCCGGATTTCCTCTTCCGATTTTTGATAAAGGTCATACCCGGTCTCTTTTTCAATCGCCTCGAGCATCGGGATCCGCTTCCAGGGGGTCTTGAAATCTATTTCGTGGTCGCCGGATTTGACTTTTGTGGAACCGTGAAGAGCCAAAGCGACCGCCTCAATCATCTGTTCGGTAAACTCCATCATCCAGTGGTAATCCTTGTAAGCCACATAGAGCTCTACCTGGGTAAATTCCGGGTTATGGAACCGGGAAAGGCCTTCATTACGGAAATCCTTCGAGAATTCATAAACACCGTCGTAACCACCCACGATCAGCCGTTTGAGGTAGAGTTCATTGGCTATACGCAGGTAAAGCTTCATATCCAGGGCATTGTGATGGGTGACAAACGGCTTTGCCGCCGCCCCTCCGTAAATCGGCTGCAGTATGGGGGTTTCCACCTCCAGGTAGCCATGGTCATTTAAAAAGTTGCGCATGGCCTGAACCATCTCGGTTCGTTTGCGGAATACATCACGGACATGCGGGTTTACGATCAGGTCCACATAGCGTTGCCGGTAACGCTGTTCCTTGTCGGCAAAGGTATCGTAGGTCACCGTTTCACCTGATTCATCCTCCGCTTCCTTAGGGATGGGGATCGGCCTGAGGGTTTTGCTCAAGAGTTGAAATTCCTCGGCGTGAATGGTGGTTTCTCCCGTTCTGGTCTTAAATACAAACCCTTTGATGCCAACGATGTCACCGATGTCCACCATTTTTTTGAAAACGGTATTGTACTCTTCTACTCCCACATCATCCCGGCGGATATAAATCTGGATGGTCCCCTGCGAGTCCTGGAGGTTGAAAAAGGAAGCTTTCCCCATGATCCGGCGTGTCATCACGCGTCCGGCTACCGATACACGTTCAGCACTTTCCTGATTCTCGCTGTCGGCAATAAATGAATCTTCCTGATCGAGAATTTCTTTAGAACGGTGAGTGACGTTAAACTCGTATGGGTAAGGATTTACGCCGGCACTGCGAAGTTTTTCAAGCTTTTCAACACGGATCTCATGTTGTTCACTTAGGGTTGGTTCCTGGTTGCTCATTGAATCAGTTAGTGGTTGATATTATTTACAATCCGGAAAAATAGGGAAATTAGTCACCAAATGTCAGTTGTCTGAACATTCTGTTTTTATCTTCTTATTTTATATACCCTATTGTCCGGCCATTTTTAAGTTTTGGTGAAGAAACGGCCTGTGTGGAAATAAAAGGCATGTTATTAGTGAAATTTCGAAATAGAAACTTTCTGAGATTTGGCGATAAAAACAGGCCATCAGGTCAAATAAGGAACGTTATTCCTATATTTACGAAAATGTTCGGAC
>SKRC01000052.1 GCA_007118695.1 Balneolaceae bacterium
ACAATCTGGATGATAGAACTCTTTCGGCAAGTCAGGCCACTGGCCGCATGGCTTCAGATACCTTATCTGGTGTGGATTATATTTGCTGCCCTGCTGAATGGGTCAATTTTTTATTTGAACTAAATCTCGCATTCTGCATCTTGCTGTTCAATTTTAATCAACAAACTGTTGAGAACCTGCAGTTGACAGATGAATCGGCAGCGTATATAAACTTATTTTATTCAAAAACCGGAACTATTCAAACCTGCCGAAGACCTGTTCCAGGGCCGTATTCCTGAATTCGAAGATCTCCCGGAGTTTTTTCCGGATCAGGAATGGGTGTGCCAGCGCTCCCAACATCCCGAACGGCGGAACGTAGCTGACAATATCGTCCATCTTTACACCTCCCGGGATTGGCTGAATCCGGTGTTGGTGGTGCCACATCGTATAGGGTCCCACTCGCTGTTCGTCCACAAAGAAGGATCCCTCTTCAACGTGTGTAATCTCCGTAACCCATGTCATCTTCAAGCCTAACAGTGGTTTGACCTTGTAGGTGATGATCAGGCCCGGATAAATGACTGACGGCAGATCTTCGTTCGTGATTTCAAAGCCCATATACGGTGGAGTAATCCTTTGCAGATTCGCCGGTGCAGAAATAAAATCCCATACCCGGTCCATACAGACAGGCAGATTTTGACTCCGAATAAACTGATAAAATGCCATGAATAACAGATTTTTTGGAAAGTGTATTCGATTCCTTGATTCAGGGGTGTGAATCTTTTGAAGAAGGCTTTTTGTGTGGAATTCATTCACTGAAACGTATGAACTAACAGTGTTTCTTTACGTGAATGATCTTTTTGACCGGTAACGGCCCGCTTCGACCTGCGTCCACAATCAATCTGAACTTTTAACTGGTAGCCTCACTGCATATGCCCAAGACCGTTATAATCCGCCATGACTTGCTTCTCTGATCATAATTGAGTAAATGGGAAAAACAGAATTAAGAGCTCCGAACCTTGAATGAAGAACCGTTCGGAATTGGACTTACATAAATATAACAAGGAGGGGAGGGGATATTTATGGTGCAGATTATAAAAACATGGACCGGTCGTCTCAGTAGCCGGTATAAACTTAATACAAGTACATCGGTGGCGGGGACGAAAAGGCGGAGTTCGTTCTACCTGCTCATCACGACAGGCATTTGCGTCACCGCTTTCTGGGGATTCACTTACACCTATTTTGGAACCAGTTCCGTCTACTATACCAATGAAAATGGTGAGCCGGTCGAATTAGAGGACACCTTTCTGGTGATCCTTAAGAAGGATAAAACAGATGGAAAATGGAGGATACATCGAGAAGTCGCATCTGCGGTAGTTGAATGATAAACCAAAATTTATCAAATGAATGTAAACCAAAGAAAAACGGCTGCTTATTTATGGTCAGCAGGCTCGGTTCTGTGTTTTGTGACCGTCGTTTTATATGTAGTTGTCTATCAACCTGCTTTGGGATCTGATGCAGAGAGAACCACTCAACTGACAGAAACATGGGCTTTCAGTTCCGCTATCTGGCGGCTGGAAACCATAGCCGTGGTAATGCTGGCAATTTCTTCGTGGTATTTCGCGACCGTTGAGAAAAGCATGAGCTGGTTTCTGGTCACCCTGGCTCATATTGTCATGATTGTGATGTATGCCAATATGCTTGGCTCCTATCCGGCTGCTGCGGAATCCTTCGATGAGGCTCCCTACCTGTTTCCTATGGTCTATGATACCGCAGTATGGATTTTCGGGTTTAGCAATTTCTTGTTTCTGACCGGAATGGCGTTCGTATACATCTCGAGTGAAATTCTGAGCAAGTGGATAAAGTGGACAGGAACCACAATTAGTGCACTGTGGGCTATGGGTGCTCTTGCCCTGTTCTTTGAGTTATTAACATTTGGAGACTTTATGATTGGCGGTCCATTAATTCTAATCCTTTACCTGCTGAATGCATACCTGGGACTTAAACTTGCAAAACAAGATTAATTAATGAAGAACCTATAGAAACTGACATAGACAAATATAAACCGAAATGTCTGAGTTTGATTTTGAATGCGAATTATTGCAGGCCCCTCCTGTGTAAGGAGGGGCCAAGGGAGGTAGCCTTAGGACCTTTAGTCTTAAATGTGATTAGTTCTTTGATTAAACCACCCCTAAAATGCCATTCGACATATTTTAATTCGAACTCTGTTGATGAGGTATTTTCATGACACAAAACCTTAAAACATCGAAAATAACAAGAGTTGCATTAGCTGCAATTGTTGGGGCCCTGTTGCTTGCCATTTTTGAAGCAATCACCTATGCAGTAATTATACCAGACCTTGTCGATGCAAACCGGGTTTCGTACGATGGCCTTTATAGAGAACAGCCCGTCCTCATTCCATTCCTCCTCTTCAATTTACTCTGGGCCTCCCTGCTCGCCTGCCTGTTTGAGTACTGGGCAAATATCCGGACATTCACCCGTGGAGCCGCAGCGGGTGCTGTCATTATGGGAGTCATTGTAATTGGTATCAACCTTGGATTCATCGCCTTCTTCAACATGCTCGAAAATGTATTCCTGATCGTTCCGGTGAAGATGGCGTTCATGGCAGTTACCGGTGCTGTGGCTGGAGGAGTGATAGCGGTGATTTTGGGTTGGGGAAACCGAAAAAGTCCAATACATGAAATATAAAACTATAAAGCCATGTGATGGATAAACCGCATCAACTAAACCAATAGCACAATGAAAACCTTACTCTCATTCATTCTGACCGTTTCCCTGAATGTGGACCTTCAGGCGCAATCAGATACAGCTTCAGCGACAAGTCAGATCGAGATCAACAAACAAATCGTCAATGGGTTTTACCAGGATCTGTGGTTTACAAACAATACCGATAACTACGCCAAATATGTAGCAGATGAGTATGTCGCCCACGATATCGGTGACCGGAAAAATTCCATTGAACCGGCCATTGTTCAGAAGAATATCGCCGATCGATTTTGGAAACATACCACTAACTGGAGAACCAGTGTTGATTTTCAAATCGCCGAGGGCGATCTGGTTGCCACGCGATGGAGGATGACCGCGGAGCCGAATACACTAATGGGCAGGCTTGTGGTCGGGAAAAATGATGAATTGCCGATTATCAATGTCATGAGAATTGAGGACGGGAAGATTGTCGAGTTCTGGAATCACCGGCATGACATTGATACGCGAATGTCAAGACTTCCACTCATATTGCGGGGGCTTGCCATCGGGCTGGTCATTGCATTGATCCCTACATTCATCGTATTCAGGCAAAGGCGGACTTTAAAAAACCTGAGAGAAAAAACGGAGGTGGCATCTGTTGAATGAGTTTTCTTACAAACACTAAATAATTGTGAATCCTAATCACCTTTATCCTAAAAACTTCGTGGACCTTCGTGCCCCGTGACTTCGTCGCCATCCCTGACGTGGAATGGGTTTAGGTCTCGGTTTTTTTACCACGTCCCAAAGGGATCGGCCAGCCGGCTGAAAGGCACAAAGACTCGAAGTTACACGAAGAATTGCGATTTGATCAGTAGAACTCTAAAAAAACGGAAATCAAATGAAAATAATCTCAGCCTTTCTTTTACTATTTATGACTGTGCAATCAATAAATGCACAGGAGCGCCTCCCTATCATCGATATGCACTTGCATGCCTTAGCGGCCGACCAACAGGGCCCGCCGCCGCTGGCTATGTGTACCCCGATCTATCCGTTCCCGGTCTGGGATCAAACCCGGTCGTATGGCGAGACGTTCATGGCTATGCAGAAGGATCCGCCGTGCCCTGATCCGGTCTGGTCACCCATGACGGACGACGAGATCATGGAACAGACTATCGAGGTGGTGAACCGTCTGAATATCTACGGCGTTCTGAGCGGCCCCGAGCCCGATCGCATCGCCACTTGGATGGCGGCGGCCCCGGAGCGCTTCATCCCGGGTCTTGTTCTCGAATTCGATGGATCGGGTGCAGCGTTCTCCGTCGATTCCCTCCGAAGCCTTCATGCAGCAGGTCGCCTCGATGTACTGGGAGAGGTTGTCAACCAGTACGCGGGGATTGCTCCTAATGATGAACTGATGGAGCCATACTGGGCGTTCGCCGAAGAGCTGGACATTCCGGTGGGCATCCACGTGGGAACAGGCCCGCCGGGTGTGATTTACCTGGGAGCGCAGGGGTACAGGGCACATCTCCACAGCGCACTGACGATGGAGGAAGTGCTGGTACGTCACCCTCAACTCCGGGTTTATCTTAGTCATGCAGGCTACCCGATGCTCGACGATTTGCTAGCTCTGCTCTATGTGCACCCGCAGGTATATGTGGACGTGGGCGTGATTGTCTTCATATTGCCGCGACCGGAGTTCTACCGATATCTTCGCGGAATCGTAGAGGCAGGTTTCGGCAACCGCGTCATGTTCGGCTCGGATCAGATGGTCTGGCCGGGAGTGATTGAACGGGCGGTGGATGTAATCGAAGAAGCTCCCTTCCTGAATGAAGAACAGAAGCGCGATATCTTCTACAACAACGCCGCTCGTTTCCTGCGGCTGAGTGATTGGGAGATAGCGAGACATCATGG
>SKRC01000119.1 GCA_007118695.1 Balneolaceae bacterium
AGGGGTGAGTCAGAAGGGGTTGGAGCTTTTTAAAATATCAAAATCCCTAAATTATGTAAGCATATTTTAGATGATTTTGTCTTTTTAGACAGCCTCACCCCCCTTCACTTCGAAGGGGGACTATCTTTAGAAAAGTATAAAACAAACAAAGGTTAGCATGAAACAGCAAACCGTCATCATCACAGGAGCCAATTCAGGAATCGGAAAAGCCGCAACTATTAAATTTACTTCTGAAGGACACACTGTCATCATGGCCTGCCGCAATCCTGACAAAAGCCGGCCTGTAAGGGATCAGATTGTAAAGGAAACCAAAAACGACCGGGTTTACCTTGAACAGGTTGATTTGGGGTCATTCGAATCCATCCGGGATTTTTGCAGAGACTACCAGGCTAAATACAATAAACTTGATATTCTGATCCACAACGCAGCTTACTTCAACCATGGCGCTCCGTATACAAAAAGCCCCGACGGCATTGAAATTACGTTTGCAACCAATGTAGCCGGCCCGTTCCTGATGTCAATGCTTCTGCGGGATTTGCTGGCTCAATCAGAGGACGCCCGGATTTTACATGCTGGAAGCAATATCATCAAGCACTTTCTGAACCCAAAAAAAGAGATCGGATTTGATCATCTTCAAAATGAGCCGGAAAATCCTCGTTCATACAGTGTGTACGTCAGCTACCGCAATTCGAAAATGGCCCTGCTGATGCTTACGTTCAGGATGGCTGAGGAATTTAAGAGAGATGGAATCAAGGTTTATTCCCTCCAGGTTAACGGAGCCACCATGTCGAAAGAAACCCTGATGAAGGTAAAGCCGCACTGGCGGATGATCGCCCGTATTCAAAATCTGTTTTTTCGTCCGCCGGAGTTTACGGCAAATCTCTACTATGAAATCTGTACGGCAGAACGATTCAAAAATACAACCGGAGTTCACATCAATCACAAACTGGAGATTATGAAACCGGCGGAGTCGGGAAAAGGAATTATTACGGATATTAAACAGGGATTTGGTGCTGATGTTTTTCCGGCATATGCCCTGAATTCAGAAGTGACTGAAAAAATCTGGAATCTCTGCGAAGAATGGACCGGGACGGGAATAGGGTCGAATTTATGAACGACATAAACTTGAAGATTGGGCAAGGGACAGGTCGGAAAGCAAGATCGTCAGGATGAATTCATTGTAGGATTATACAGATTCGGGTGTTATGTAACCGACTCTGGTTCCTGGATTAAAACTTCGGCAGGTATCCCAAGCTTGCGGTATAATATTTTGATTTGACGAAGAGAAAGCGACCGTTTGCCGGACAAAATTTCACTGGCCCGGGATTTCGAACCTAAAATTTTTGCCAAATCTTTTTGCTCCATTCCAAGCTGGTCCATTCTAAACTTGATCGCTTCAACCGGTTTTGGAGCTTCTATAGGGAAGTTCTTTTTTTCATATTCATCTACCAAAATTCCCAAAATTTCCAATTCATCACCTTCTTTACTTCCGGGCTTGGCATCAAAAATTTCTTCGATACGCTCTAATGCTTTTTCATAATCTTGTTCGGTATGTATTGGATGGATCTGCATAATAAGTCTCCGCTTCAAATTGTGGTTGCATCTATGTTGTCATACTCGGCATGAGTACCTACAAAACGGATGAATACCTGTCCGTAGTCATAATTAATTTTGACTACTAACCGATAGGTATTGCCCTTGATATTGAAAACCACTCGATTGTCAGGAAGAATACTGGCATGAGGATATTTTTTCTTTATGTCTGCCGGAGATTCCCATTGGGCGTTTTCTGCCTCAGAATACCATGCTTTTAATGCTTCTTCAGAGTTAGAGTGATTGGTCCAAAATTCACGTAATGTCTTTCGGGCAAATACTCTCATGAGTAAAGATAGGAAGTTCCATTATTGGGAACAAAAAGAAAGATAGATTACATAACATTTAAGCGATAAATTTTTCCTGGATCGTCGCCATGAAATTATGAATTTGGTGCGAAAGAACCATGTCAGAACGAGCAGCCCACCGATCATACCAAAATGAAGTAAAAAATGTAGGGGGATTTGACAATTACATGTAAGGGAACTGCTTACTGAAAATTTCATCTAATGATTTCCATCTTTAGACGGATTTAATTTTGTAATTTACTAACTGTTTCCCTTGTCTTTCCCCGGTGCCTTGGGAATTCGGGATTAGCATACAAAACCTGGTTGTGTTAGTGTAAGGATTTACCCGTCAAAAAGTTCTTCCCTCCCATTACATAAAGATTTCAGCCGGCTTTATACATTAGATTTGAAATCCAAACATCGAAATCTGTGAGCTCGCTCCATGCGTGCCATTACAGGTTTTCAGTGATATGATACTGTTTGCTGCTAAATAGAAACGTATCCGGGTATAACTATTAACAACCTTTATCCTCGCTGCCATGACGATCTCTATCGGGTACTACTCCCCGAAAAAAAGGTACGAAAAAGAATTATATAAACTTCTTTCTGCGACACAGGAAGCGTACGGCGTGATAACGGAAAGAGAAATCAATCACCTTCCGGAGCCGGTGCAAAGGTATTTCCGAACCAGCGGTTTCATCGGCCAGCCCAGAGTGGATGTGGTGGAAATCATCTGGGCAGACAGCAAAATCAAACTGGGCCCTGGCAAAAACTGGACGAATCTGCAAACGTATCAATACAATTTCGTGTCGGCAAAATCCAGGCTGGCTTATATGCGTGCACATGTGGCCGGCGTCATTCCGTTTGAAGGCCGTGACCGATACAGCGGGGGGCAGGGGAATATGTTTGGAGCTCTTGGTAAAATCGTAAAACTCTTTGATAACAGTTCGAGGGAAGTCTCACTGGGGGGCGCCGTTGTCCTGCTTGCCGAATCGCTGCTGGAACCATCGATCGCATTACAGGAGTATATCACCTGGGAACCGGTAGACAAAAAGACGGCTAAAGCAACTTTCAGCGACGGGGATATTGAAGTCAGCGGCCTGTTCTTTTTTAATGACGCGGGTGAATTTATACGCTTTGAAAGCAATGACCGGCCGTATGAGGTTAGTCCCGGAGTATACGAACTCAAACCGTTCAGCATCGAGCTGGGAGAATATCATGAATCCGGCGGGATCAAAGTCGCCGGACAAGTATATGCAACCTGGCATCTTGAAGACGGGGATTTCACCTATTGGGACGGGAAGATCGGCGGTTTAAAGAGAGGGCAGGCCGGACGTCCCCGTCCCACACTTTCAAAACCGGGTTCGGATGAAAAATAAAACAGGCAATTAACACCGTCATGAAATTGAAAAACCCACTTATCCTGTTTTTTGTCCTTGTCTTTATCCTGGCACTCATATTCAATGAGCAGGTACATAGTCAGGCTCCGGCTGAAATTGCGGACGATACCACCTACTCAAACCGCCTTACCATCCTGCCTGTATTGGGTTCAACGCCGGAAACCAGTTTCATGTTTGGAGGAGTTGCCATGCAGCAGTTTAAACCCTCCGGTGCCGGGATGGATACCCGTCCGTCTAACATGATTTTATCGGCAATCTACACACTGAACAACCAGATTCTGGTTGAACTTAATCCTTCTCTCATTCTGCCGGGTGAATCTTGGATTCTCGATGGCAGGATGTTTGCCTACTATTTTCCGGACCGATACTGGGGCATAGGTCCGGAAACTGAAAATAATGATGAAGTCGGTGTCGAGTATACAATGTTCAGTATTAAACAGATGGCCATGAAAAAGATCAACCCCTCGGTTTATGCCGGTCCTGTTATTCGCTGGTATAAAAACTACAACTTCACTTTTACGGATGACGATGGTGAAGAGTTTGTACCTGTGGATTTAACGGGTGCTGATGGAGGAAGGGCATTGGGTGTCGGCGGAGCTGTACGATGGGACAAACGAAACAGCATCATGACGCCGACGGAGAATCATTTCATCGAGCTTTCAGTGCTTTTATATCCTGAACTTGTCGGAAACTCGTTCGGGTACAGCCAAATCCGGTTTGATGCCAGAAAATATGTTGATCTGAACCTGGACGGGAAATCTGTACTGGCCTTTCACACCCGGTTTCAGTCTACCGGTGGAGACTCACCCTTTCTGGACCTTGCAGACCTGGGCGGACGGGAGATTATGCGCGGATATTACCAGGGCCGGTTCCGGGACAATCACTCCGCACAGTTACAGGCAGAGTGGCGCAGACATATCAAAGGCCGGTTTGGGTTTGCGCTTTTTGGCGGTGCAGGTCAAGTGTGGCCGTCGATGGATGAATTCACTGTAAACAATATCAAATGGGCCGGTGGAGGCGGGCTTCGGTTCAATCTCAATCCGGGAGACCCTACAAATATCCGGCTTGATTTTGCCGTCGGCAAAAATACCAGCGGACTATATCTGACGTTTGGTGAGGCGTTTTGATTGAAAAGTGAGTGAGTAATTTAAATTGACTTGGAAAGTCCGACTATTTTGTAGTGGATTCCCTTATAGAAGATTTGCTTTGTTCATTTATGTGAAAATATTCTGTATGGCTGTTTATTGGAATTGGATTTGTTAATTTTTCAGATTGTTGAATAATCATCCGG
>SKRC01000050.1 GCA_007118695.1 Balneolaceae bacterium
GCCTCCAACTTCTCATAACCTTCTTTAGAGAGATAATTTTTTCTCATCGTCAATAACGTTTCTTTAGTTAATTATTAATTCTTTACTTGTCTTCAAAATTCTTGCGTTTTTTAACCTGAATCATTCACAAAAAATATTTTAATATGGTTTTAACAACTTGTCTGCCAAAAAGAGACCTTAAATAAAACTCAGAATGTATTTCCAGATATCATGTTTGGTAACACATTTTATAAAAACCTTTTTTGGCTGCCTCTTCATTTTGAATCGGTCTAAAAAAGTTCATTGTGCTATAGAGTCTCAGTTATTATCAATTCAGAAACTGATTGCAGCTAAAATGTAACGGGTCTGTTGACTTCAGGCAGCAGATGACATTAACCGTGATGAAATATTGATTTATTTAAACACTTCAATTGATTCCAATTTTTAAGGACGGTGTAAAAATAGGATGTTCAGAAGTGTTAACCAATAATAAATTTACAGTTAGCATTTTCCCGATGAAGGACAAAATTAAAAAATCTACAAAAGAAATTCTGGATGCCAACCGGCAAAGAAAATCCCCCCTGCAGGACCATTTTATACTATTTGCACACGACATAAGGAGTTTGCACAATGTAGGCTCTCTTTTCCGGTCGGCTGATGCATTTGGAATCCATGCACTCTGGTTATCGGGATTCACCCCTGTCCCTCCCCGCCCGGAAATCAGTAAAACTGCCCTGGGGGCAGAAGAGAGTGTCAATTGGGCAAAGATTGACAATGAAACCGATTCGATAAAAACCCTGAAATCGGAAGGATATCGCATATACGGCTTGGAGCAAACCTTTAACAGCGAGTCAATGACTGAACTTACGCCGGAAAGCAAAAAAATATGCCTTCTGATCGGCAATGAAGTTACCGGTATTCATGAATCCCTGATTCCCCTGATCGATCAGTTTGTCGAAATCCCCCAGTTCGGAGAAAAACACTCATTGAATGTGTCGGTTGCCGCAGGTATTGCCCTCTATGCATTTCTCGATAAAATGGTTTGATGACAATACCGTTTTTATTGGTAAAAGAGCTTTGGTAACTTTGCCTTCAGCCGCGTAACTTTGCGGCTTATCATAAATCAGTTAATTCATGAGTAAACGAACACTTGTAACATCTGCACTTCCCTATGCAAACGGCCCTATTCACCTGGGACACCTGGCAGGTGCATATCTGCCGGCCGATCTTTTTACAAGATACCGCCGGCTGAAAGGAAACGATATCATTCATATTAGTGGCTCCGATGAACATGGTGTGCCTATTACGATTGCTGCTGAAAAAAAAGGCGTATCCCCCCAGGAGATCGTCGATGAATTTCATGAACGCAATAAAAAAGTTTTTAAGGAATTTGGAATCGAGTTCGACTACTACGGCCGGACCAGCTCTCCATTGCATCGCGAAACCTCCCAGGAGTTTTTCAAGACGCTCAACGACAAGGGTATATTCATAAAAAAAAGTGAGGAGCAGCTCTACGACAATGAAATCAATATGTTTCTGCCGGATCGCTATGTAACTGGTACCTGCCCCTCATGCGGGCATGAGGAAGCTTATGGCGATCAGTGTGAAAAATGTGGCACCTCCCTTTCCCCGGTCGAACTGATCAATCCCAAAAGTGTTCTCACAGGCAATACACCCGTTTCAAGAGAAACCGAACACTGGTACCTGCCGCTGGGAAAACTTCAGCCCGAAATCGAGGAATGGATTAATTCAAGATCCGGCTGGAAAGCTAATGTGATGGGCCAATGCAAAAGCTGGCTCAAGGAAGGCCTCAATGACCGGGCGGTAACCAGGGATTTGACCTGGGGTGTTCCGGTTCCGCTTGAAGGGGCAGAAAACAAGGTATTGTACGTCTGGTTTGATGCCCCAATCGGATACATCTCTGCGACCAAAGAATGGGCCAGGGAACAGGGTGATGAAGATCTCTGGAAAACCTATTGGCAGGACAGTGAAACATCGCTGATCCATTTTATCGGCAAGGATAACATCGTCTTTCACTGCCTCATGTTTCCACTGATGCTTATGAAGCATGAAGACTACATTCTACCCGAAAATGTCCCGGCCAATGAATTTCTGAATCTTGAAGGAAGAAAACTCTCCACCTCAAAGGGCTGGGCGGTATGGCTCGAGGAATACCTGAAGGATTATGAACCCGATTTGCTGCGGTATGTGTTGGGTACAACTCTTCCTGAAACCAAAGATTCGGATTTTGCATGGAAAGATTTCCAAATCCGAATTAACAGTGAACTGGCCGATATCCTGGGTAATTTTGTATTCCGGGCACTTTCATTTACGGATAATTTCTTTGACGGCATGGTTCCGGAATTGAAAAATCCAGGTGAAAAAGAGATCAAAGCTCTTGAGGAGATCGACAAGTCCAAAGACAGGATATCCCAATCCTACGAAAAATTCCGGTTCCGGGAAGCAATTGCCGAGACCATGAACCTGGCCAGGACAGGCAACAAATATTTTACCGAAACCGAACCCTGGAAAACCCGCAAGGAAGACCCGGAAGCCTGTGGAAATACCCTGCATGTATCCATACAGATATGTGCGGCGTTATCGGTATTGTTTACTCCTGTTTTGCCTCAAAAAATGGAACGTCTGCGGAAGAACCTCGGGCTCAAAAATGGGTTGCTGTGGGATGATGTCAATCAATCCATGATAAAAACCGGCTCAAAAATATCATCCGGCGAAATTCTGTTTCATAAAATTGAAGATGAAGTGGTGGAGGCAGAACTTAAAAAATTAAAAACCCGTGCCGGTGTAGGCAAAACCAAAACAAGCTACGTGCCATTGAAAAAAACAACTGACTTTAAAAACTTTGCCAGCCTTGATTTCCGTGTCGGACTCATTAAAAACGCCGAAGATATTCCGGATTCCGATAAACTGCTCAAACTTACGGTTGACCTGGGCTTCGAAACCAGAACAATCCTTTCAGGAATTAAAAAACAGTATGACCCGGAGGCGATCACCGGAAAGAAAGTATGTGTGGTTGCCAATTTGGAACCTAAAAAAATGATGGGCATAGAAAGCAATGGCATGGTTCTGATGGCCGAAGAAGAAGATGGGGATCTTCATTTTCTGTCCACAGATGCAAAAATCGGCAGCCCAGTCTTTTAATTCAACCTGATGAAAGCCACAGCTACTTATACTCATTTACAACTCGGTTGTACTTTAAAAGAAGAAACAACACAGTTCAGGCTGCTTTTTCCCAAAGCTGAAGCGATAAATTGCCTGGTTTATCAATCCTACGAAGATGCCAATCCCGCCGTTTACCCGATGAGGACCGATGACGGTGAATTGTGGTGTCTGACCATCGAAGAGAATCTCACCGGAAAGTGGTATCACTACCAGGTGACATATAAAAAAGGGGAAAAACCGAATACCCCATACGCAGGTTTACCTTTCGCCGATCCCTACAGCCATCATGTTACATCCCGGAATAATTACCGGCTGGAAGCCAAATCCTATATTTTTGAGCAGGATTTTGACTGGGGGAACGATACATTTGTTAAAATTGATGACCCCCGCGATCTTATCATCTATGAAACCCACATTAAAGATCTTGTCGTTCATGAGTCAAGCGGAGCCAAGGGTGAAGGCATTTACAATAAGTGGCTGGACCCGGACCAGGCTGGTGGCATTCCCTACCTGAAAAAACTTGGGGTAAATGCCGTTGAATTTCTGCCTCTGCAAAAGTTTCCCACATTTGAACCTCCTTATGGAGAAGAGACCAAAGAAGGGTATCTGAACAGCTGGAATCCCTATGCCCGGAACTATTGGGGGTATATGACCTCCTTCTTTCTGGCGCCAGAAACCATCTATGCTTCCGATGGCAGACTGGAGGAAAACAAAATTACCGGTGCTACCACCGCTGCAGTACATGAGTTTAAACAAGTCGTAAAAGCCCTGCATGAGAATGGCATCGCTGTAATTATGGACGTGGTGTACAATCATACCTCACTGTTTGATATCAACCCTCTCTGTCATCACATGCCGGATATTTTTCTTCGCAGAGATGAAAATGGCAAGCTGATGAACCGGAGCGGGACCGGCAACGAGATGAATACAGAACATCCGATCGTGAAAAAACTCATTCTCGACTCTATTAAATTTTGGATGGAAGAGTATCACATTGATGGTTTCCGGTTTGATCTTGCCGGCTTGCTGGATGAAAAATGCTGGGATGACATCAGGGCGACGGCCAAATCAGTGAATCCCGATGCGGTTATTATTGCCGAGCCCTGGGGCGGCCGATATGTACCTTACCTGTTTTCAAGCCATGACTGGGCTTCCTGGAACGACCGTTTCCGGAATGGAATCAAAGGGTCCGACCCCCTGCATGACAGAGGGTTTATTTTTTCCGACTGGCAGAATAGTATCGACCGGAATCAACTGGAAAACCTGTTTCAGGGTACAGTGCGTGAACTTGAAGGCGGACTTTTCAAAACTTCAGCCCATTCCGTCAATTACCTGGAAAGTCATGATGGATACACCCTGGGAGATTTTATCCGAATTGGGGCAAGGTATGAAGGTGAAAACCCGGTGGTGGACAATCCGGATGTACATAAGGCTTTCTCATCCGAGGAAAGAAAAATTGCCAAACTGGGAGCTTTTTGTCTGATGGTAACGCCAGGAATCGTTATGATCCATGCCGGGCAGGAATTTGCACGGTCAAAAGTTATTGTGAAAACCAATGCGAATGATTCCGAAGCAGGTAAAATGGATTATGACAGCTACAACAAAGATAATGAGACCAACTGGATCAACTTTAACGATATTGCTGCCAACAAACAGTTATATCATTATTATATCGGATTGATCGGTATCCGGAAAGGGTCCCCGGCTCTGTGCCGGTCCGAGCAAAGTTCAATACAATTTGAACATTATAATGATCCGCTTCATATTTGTTTTTATGTGAATGGAGAAGAATCCGGGGATATCTATGATTACTATGTGGCTATCAACGCAACATTCTCACACTCCATGGATATAACGGTTCCCAAAGGAACCTGGGAGGTGCTTGTAAACAATGGGTTTGCGTCGGCCTCTCCTCTGGATTTGATCAAAGATTCTGCCAATATTGACCCACACAGTGCAATGTTATTAAGGATGTTGCGACATTAACCCAAGTGGAATATTTTAAGCAAGTTATTTACCAGGAACTCAAATACAGGACTAACTTTGGCAACAATTGAACATACACCCCGAGGTAACTGGAATACTAAACTTGGGTTTATCCTGGCAGCCGCTGGATCCGCCGTGGGTTTAGGAAATATTTGGCGATTCCCAACCGTCATGGCCGACAACGGTGGAGCCGCCTTTTTGTTTATCTATGCCCTGCTGGTCTTAATAATTGGCTATCCGGTCATGGTGGCTGAAATGAGCATCGGCCGGCGAACAGAAAAGAATCCGGTCGGTGCATTCAAAGCCCTTACAAAGAACAAACTGTTTATTGTTGCCGGCTTTTGGTGTGTGTTATGTGGCATAGTCATCCTCTCCTATTATGTGATCATTGCCGGATGGACGATCAGTTACTTTTTTGAGCAAATATTTCATTATGCAGGCTGGCAGGAATGGGCCGGCTGGGTTGCCGACACCGATAATGGCTGGCTGAACGCCGGAGTAGCCATCCTGTTTATGGGAAGAACGATTAGCGTTATTCTCGGTGGTGTCAGTGACGGCATTGAACGGGCCGTAAAGTTGTTGATGCCGCTCCTGGTTGTAATTATTGTCGTATTAATCGTTTATGTACTTTTCCAGCCGGGTGCAGGGGTTGGCCTCAAGGAATACCTTGTACCTGATTTTTCCGCCATTACCCCGGACCTGCTGCTGGCAGCCATGGGGCAGGCATTTTTCTCACTCTCACTTGGCATGGGAGCTCTGATTACATACGGCTCCTATTTGAGTAAAAGAGAGAATATCCCGGAAGCCGCCGGGTATGTAACCGGTTTTGATGTCGGTATCGCATTTCTTGCCGGATTGCTTGTGATGCCAACCATCTACATGGCACAGGCTCAGGGTTTGGTGATTTTTGATGAAGACGGCAACCTTGTTGCAGGAGCGGCCCTGATATTCCAGGTTCTGCCCGAATTATTTCATGAAATGGGTGGATTGATAGGCCTGTTTTTTGGCGCCACTTTTTTCTTTCTGCTGAGCATAGCGGCGCTGACTTCCTCCATTTCCCTCCTCGAGGTACCCACATCGTATGCAATTGATGAGCACGGCATCAGGCGTAAAAGTGCAGCACTGATTATCGGTGGAATCATAACGCTGATTTCTCTTGTCATAGCATTTGATACAAGCCTCATTGATACACTTGATTTCATTTTCAGTGATGTAGGCCTTCCCCTGGGAGGTTTTGTCATCTGTATTTTCCTGGCGTATTTTTGGAAAACTGAAAATGCCAGGCTGGAACTCAGGGAAGGATTCGCTGACATCGATAGCCATTGGTTTTGGCCGGTTTGGAAAATTTTTATCCAATATATCTGCCCGATTCTCATCGGTTTAATACTGGTTACAACCATCTGGGGGATTTTCAGGTAAATCCGGAAAATTAAATAGTTTGTTAAACAACGGAGCTACTCATATTTTTGAGGCCAAATACAACCGAGGATTTTAATGGCAAAAACAGACACATCTGAATTTCGTCCAGGGCTTAATATCCTGGTGGATGACGAAATCTACTCAATTGTAGATTTTCAACACGTAAAGCCGGGTAAAGGCGGGGCATTTGTCCGCACCAAACTGAAGGGTGTTGAAAACGAAAAGAACATAGAAAAAACATTCCGGTCCGGGGAAAAAGTTGAATCGGTAAGGATAGAAACCCATACTTACCAGTTTCTGTATGCCGAGGATCCACTCTTTTTCTTTATGCACCAGGAAACATATGAACAAATACCTCTTGAAAAATCAAGAGTCAAAAAACATGAATTCATCACCGATGGAGAAATTTGCAACCTGGTTGTGGATGTTGAAAATGAACGCGTACTTTATGCTGAGCCTCCAGCTCATATCACCTCAACAGTCGAGAATACGGATCCCGGACTCAAAGGAGATACGGCTCAGGGCGGCAGCAAACCGGCAACAATTGCATCCGGAGCGGTAGTACAGGTTCCTTTGTTCATTAATCAAGGTGATGAAATAAAAGTGGATACCCGAACGGGTGAATACATTGAACGAGTTAATACAAACTGACTGACATGGATTTAAAACTGGTAAAAAATATTCTTGACTTGATTAGCGATAGTGATGTAAATGAGGTCTCCATTGAAGAGGGGGATTTCAAAATCAAGGTTAAAAAAACCTCTGATGTCCGGCAGGCAGATTCACCGGTTTATCACTATCAGGCCCCTCAACAGGCACAAGCGCCCCCCCAACAAACCCCACAACCTGCTACAACTGAATCGGCCGGAAAGCCGGCGGCTGCAGAGGAAAAAAAGGAGACCGTTGAAGGTGAAACGGTTCGCTCCCCCATTGTCGGCACCTTTTACAGAGCCGCCTCTCCCGATTCCGATCCATTCGTTGAAGTGGGCGATAAAATTGAGAAGGGGGAAACGCTATGCATAGTCGAGGCAATGAAAATTATGAACGAAATTGAATCGGAATTCAGCGGGACTGTTCAAAAGCTACTGGTCGAAGATGCTCAACCGGTGGAATTCGACCAGCCTCTCTTTATCATCAAAAAAGATTAACCGGGCAGCAGCATGTTTAAAAAAATACTGATTGCCAACCGGGGAGAAATTGCATTACGCATCATCCGTACATGCAAAGAAATGGGGATTAAGACGGTTGCCGTGTATTCAAAAGCCGATGAAGACAGCCTGCATATTAAATTTGCAGATGAAGCCGTCTGTATCGGGCCGGCTCCGAGCAAAGACAGTTACCTGAAAATTCCATGTATCCTCTCTGCCGCAGAGATTACCAACGCCGAAGCCATTCATCCCGGGTACGGTTTTCTATCAGAAAATGCCGAGTTTTCAAGGATCTGTTCTGAACACGAACTCAAATTCATCGGCCCTTCGCCCGAGATGATCGAAAAAATGGGTGACAAGGCTACGGCTAAAGCAACGATGATTGAAGGCGGTGTACCTGTAGTACCGGGATCGGAGGGTATTGTTGAAGATTATAATACAGCAAAAACCGTCTGTGAAGAGATGGGTTACCCGGTTATCATTAAAGCCTCTGCCGGTGGGGGCGGCCGTGGAATGAGGATCGTCCATGAACCATCTAAACTAAAACACGCTTTCGATACCTGCCGCAATGAAGCTGCCAATGCATTTAACAATCCTGCAGTCTACATTGAAAAATTTGTGCAAAATCCCCGTCACATCGAAATTCAAATCGTGGGCGACCAGCATGGAAATGTGATTCACCTTGGCGAGCGAGAATGTTCGCTTCAAAGAAGGAATCAAAAACTTCTCGAGGAAGCCCCCTCACCTATCATGACCCCGGAGCTGCGCGAAAAAATGGGTGCGGCAGCCGTTAAAGCGGGGAAAGCCATCAACTATGAGGGTGCCGGCACGATAGAGTTCCTGGTCGATAAAGATCACAATTTCTATTTCATGGAAATGAATACCCGGATCCAGGTGGAACACCCTGTGACGGAAGAGATTACCCACTGCGATCTGGTGGCCGAACAGATCAAGGTGGCTGCCGGGCAAAAACTTAATTTGAAACCGTTGAAAATGCGGGGGCATGCCATCGAGTGTCGAATTAATGCTGAAGACCCTGCCCATAACTTCCGTCCTTCCGCCGGTTTGATAACGGTCTTTCACACCCCCGGCGGACACAGTGTCAGAATCGATACCCACGCCTATGCCGGCTATAAAATTCCACCGCACTATGATTCGATGATTGCCAAACTTATCGTAAGTGCTCCCACACGGGAAGAAGCGATAAAAAGAATGAAACGGGCGCTTGAAGAATTTATCATTGAAGGGATCAAGACAACGATCCCTTATCATCTCCAGTTAATGGACGATGTGAATTTTAAAAGTGGCAATTTCAATACCCACTACCTGGAGTCACAATTTAAATATCAACCACCTGAAACATAGCCGAGAATTATGAAATTTCCCGATGAGTTAACGTATACAAAGGAACACGAATGGATTCGTGATAACGGTGATGGAACTGCAACGGTCGGTATTACAGATTTTGCCCAAAGCGAACTGGGTGATATCGTTTTTGTTGAACTGGAAGAGCCCGGATTTTCGTTTGAAAAAGACGATGTATTCGGTACTGTGGAAGCGGTGAAAACCGTCTCGGAACTCTTTGCGCCTGTCGCAGGTGAAATCATCGAAATCAATGAAGACCTGGAAGATGACCCGGAACTTGTTAACAGTGATCCTTATGGTAGCGGATGGCTCATCAAGATTACCCCATCCAACCCGGCTGATATCCAGGATCTTCTCGATGTTGAAGAGTATAAAAAAATTATTGATTGAACCCCTTTTTTATCTTGCCCGCAGACTACTATGCATGCATATCACGACGATTGGATTCTTATCCTTGATTTCGGTTCCCAGTATACACAATTAATAGCCAGAAGAGTTCGTGAACTACACGTCTACTGTGAAATTTTTCCCTACGATGCCGATCTGACTCAATTCCGGGAGAATATGCCCGAAGGGGTTATCCTTTCCGGAGGCCCGAAAAGTGTGTACGACGAGGATGCGCCGGTCCTGAATATGGACCTGTTCGACTGGGATATACCGGTACTCGGAATTTGCTATGGCCTTCAATCTCTATCCCATTCCGTGAAACCGGGAAGTGTGGAAAAAGCTGAAAAACGCGAGTTCGGCAGGGCCATTCTGAGGATTGAAAACGCTGACGATTTGCTGAAAGGAGTCACAGACGGATCAGCGGTCTGGATGAGCCATGGCGACCATATCAGAGACCTCCCGGAGCAATATGAAGTCATTGCCCGGACAGAAAATGCAAATGTCGCTGCCGTCCGCCATAAGGAAAAACCGGTTTTTGGTGTGCAGTTCCACCCGGAAGTGGTGCACACGGAAGAAGGAAGTTTCATTTTTGAAAATTTTGTCAAGTCCATTTGCAAATGTGCCGGCACCTGGACCCCTTCCTCATTTGTTGAAACGGAAATCAAAGCCATCCGTAAACAGGTAGGCAATGACAGAGTTCTTTGTGCCTTGTCAGGTGGTGTCGATTCAACTGTTGTCGCAACCCTCATCCATAAAGCCATTGGCGATCAGCTTCAGTGTATTTTTGTCGACAACGGCCTGCTCCGGAAAAATGAGTTTCAAAAAGTTTTGAATACGTATACCGACACCCTGAATCTGCCAGTCAAAGGCATTGATGCTTCCTCCACTTTTCTCGACAGGCTGCAGGGTGTTACCGATCCCGAAGAGAAGCGGAAAATTATCGGCAACACTTTTATCGATATTTTTGACAATGCCATCAAAGGTGAAAATGAATTTAAATACCTGGCCCAGGGTACACTCTACCCGGATGTGATCGAAAGTGTATCATTTAAAGGGCCCTCTGCAACGATCAAATCACATCATAACGTGGGCGGATTGCCAGAGAAGATGAAACTCGACTTGATCGAACCGGTGCGCGAACTGTTTAAGGATGAGGTAAGGGCAGTTGGCCGGGAACTTGCCATCCCGGAGCATTTTATCGGCCGCCATCCGTTTCCGGGGCCGGGCCTTGGCATCCGGGTGATCGGTGAATTGAAAAAAGAGAGGCTCGATTTGCTGCGCGAAGCGGATGCGATCTTTATCCAGGCCCTTAGAGAGTATGGCTTGTACGACAAGGTTTGGCAAGCCCTGGTTGTATTGCTGCCCGTTCAGTCGGTTGGAGTAATGGGTGATGAGCGGACTTATGAGTACACGGCCGCCATCCGCGCAGTGACAAGTGTCGATGGTATGACAGCAGACTGGGCGCACCTTCCCTATGAATTTTTATCGGATGTATCCAACAAAATCATCAACCAGGTTCGTGGAATCAACAGGGTTGTATATGATATTAGCTCCAAACCTCCCTCTACCATCGAATGGGAATGATCAAAATTAGGGAAGAATCGGAATTCGCTGTACATAAAAATTGATCCGGGACGTTACGTTTTTGATTTGATACAATTTATTTATGAATCTGTTAGTGAAAGTGGGAACTTAATGTACCGTTTTTGTCTATATCTGTTATCTGTGACTTTATCAGCAGAAATAAATCCATTATGAAATACCTTATACAATTTATCGCTACCCTGACAGTCAGTCTTACCCTGCTCACAGGCAATACATTTGCTCAGGATTTTGATACCGGCCATCAACCCGATGAGCAGGAGCAGTTTGAAGAAGCCTATGAACTTTATGAACAAGAGCAGTTTGAAGAAGCACTTGCTATATTCAAAGAGCTTCAAGAAGATGATCTGGTTCATCTTTATATCGGTAAAAGTTACCTGGCCCTGGGTGATTATTTGCGCTCCGGACATTATCTGAAAAAAGCCCTGGAAAGTGGTGATCAAAGCATTGCCAATGAATCGTATTATACATTGGCTATCAATGAATTTCGACTTAAAAACTTTGGCAATACCCTGGCTATTCTCAACGAACTCAGATCCAGAAGAGACCGAACCGGTATCCGTTCGCAGGCCCAACAATTTTACAATGAAATATTTAGATATCTGACGGATAATCAGCGGTTTGAATTATTCTGGCAGCTCGACGATCCGGGTATCCGATTTGACCTGGTCCGGTCGGCAGTAGGCAGGGCTGACTACTCAATGGTTCGTGCCATGTTGAATGAGCTTGAAACGCTGAGTGAGTTGCAACAGGACACCACTGAAATTGCCAGAATCCGGGATGCTGTCGGCACGCGCGAAACCTATATTCGTTCCCCTTTTCAACAATTCCAGGCACCGCAGGGCATGGTCTATCATGTCGGGGTAGCCCTGCCCTCTTTCGGGGCAGATGAACCAGAGTTTGTCGTCTCCCGTGATCTCTATTTCGGTATAATGCTGGCTGCAGAAGATTTTAATACCCGCAATCCCGACAAAAAAGTATTTTTACGATTCAGGGACACATATGCAGAGTCCGATTCAATACCACAGGCTGTAAATGAACTGATATGGAATGAACGAGTCGATGCCCTCATTGGCCCTTTGTATTCTGAGGAGGCCAAAGTGATGTCGAAAATGGCCGAAGATTATGAAATTCCCATGCTCACTCCTCTGGCTAATTCCGATGAAATCAACCTGGGACATAATTATACATTCCAGCTGAACCCGACGTTTTCCATGCATGGCAAACAGATGGCCCAATTCGCCGTTCGCGAGTTGGAACTTGATACCCTCGCGGTAATTACTGAAAAAAACTCCCTCGGGCAAGCCTCGGCTCTTTCTTTCCGGTATGAGGCTGAACGCCTCGGCGCCCATGTTGCCTATTTTATAGAAGATGATTTTGCCGCCAGAGGGTACGATATTACGGATGTCACGGAAATTTTTACGCGGGATGAAATTCTTGTTGATTCGCTGAACATTGTACCGGTTAAAGGTGTCTATGCTCCATTTACCGGACAGGCAGCCTCAACAATGATTAATCTGCTTATGACAGACCTGGAGGCCATGCGAACGGAAGTGGTGGTCATGGGATCGGAAGAGTGGCGTGATGCCAGATATACCCCGGCACAAAGACGAAATTTTGCCATTTATCATACACAGAACTACGGATCCACTGCCGACAGAGAGTTCATTGAGTACTTTGAACAGGACTTCATCAATCGGTTCGGTATGGAACCGGATCAATTTGCCCGGGTTGGCTATGATGCGGGATCTTATTTATTCAGAACACTTGAGCAGGCAGGGAATCCTAAACGTTTAAAACATGCCCTGAGGGAATCGCCGGAATTCACCGGGTTATCCATGCGGATCCACTTTGACAATGGCCAGATCAACAGGCTTGTTCAGGTTGAGCCATTGACGGACAAAGCCAGGGAAAAAATGGGAATCGAGGAACAAGAGGAGACCGATGCGGAGGGCCTCCAGGCAAATTAGATTCTGGCTGGCCGGAAACGGGTTGGTTAACCTTGGTATGACGGAATAACACAACCATCTGAGGCCATCACCTGGGTTAGTGGGTTTCGCCACCTCCTTCCAGTTCCTGCAATCTATCCAACTCCTGCCGGATTCTGAACTGTTCCCGGATCCATCTGCGCCACTCTGCACTTGCCACCCGGTGTTCTTCGAAGGTCCTGGTAAAGACATGCCCTCCCTCCGGATTGGCAACCATATAAAGATAGTCATGGTCTTCCGGCGTGATGGCTGCCGCAATTGAATTGAGGTCCGGATTTGTAATCGGCCCCGGTGGTAAACCGTCAATCAGGTACGTGTTGTATGGGTGTTCGAATTGATAATCTTCAAACAGCAGCCTGCGGTGTTCGCCCAATGCATAGATGACAGTCGGGTCAGCCTGTAAACGCATTCCCCTGTTTAAACGATTCATATACAAACCGCTGATCTTTGGTTTTTCATGGCTATGGCGGGCTTCCCATTCGACTATGGAAGCCAGTGTAAGCAATTCTTCCAGATCCAGGCTGTTTTCAGCAATTTCATCTTCAAAACGATTTGTAACCCTGCGGCTAAATTCATCATATATTCGTTTAATCACCCTTTCAGGATTACTGGTCCAGTAAATATTATAGGTATCTGGCAGCATTCTTGAAAAAAGTGATTCAGGTGAATAATCCAGTTCCATAACCAGGCTGCTGGAATCTGTAAAGACTGCAGCAAACTCAGAAGAATCAGCTTTGAGTTGACGCCCCAGGGAAGCCGACAGACGTGCGATACTCATCCCGGGATGTATCGTAACGGGCGCATGATCCTGGTGGCCGAGAGCCAGTTTGGAAAGAAAATCCTGGTATGAATAGGCCCCTTCCAGTTCATACCGGCCAGTGGTAAAATTACGCCATCCCAACATGGAAGAAACCCAGCGAAGTTCATCCTCCTGAAATTCTATTTCGTGTTCTTCCATCAATGTGATCAGGCTGTCGAGGTTGATCCGGTCCTCTATAAACAAAACCATAACTTCATCCAACACAATGGCATTGCTATTGCTGATTCTCATTTCTCTCGAAAAAAAGAACAACAGAAATGTGATCAAAAAGATGATCGTCAGTTTGCTCAGTTCTTTGATCACGGATATCAATTTGCTGAATATTTTCATTATCAATTAAACCAGTAAATTATGTACGATTACGGCAGCTGTAGAATTCTGACTATTTATTTACCGGTAATCTGAAAAATGGTTCCTAAGGTTTTGATTGACTAGTTTCAAGACAAATATACGATCTATGATTTCTATTTAACAAAACAAAACGTAACATGACACAAAGTATTGAAGAACAATTGAAGGTTGAATAGTTGATTTAACAGCTTTTTACCGAAATTTGGACGGGAATAATGGCCTGTCACGCAACAAAATCAAAGTTTTTACGTAATTACAGGTGACTTTGAATTTTGGATGCTGCAAAGCACCAAATGCCCTAAAGAACAGCCTCAGGCTTTGAAAGGTCTGAGGCTATTTTATGAATTGTAGTGATTTGAACCGGAGTGAAAAAAACTTCCCTCCTTCTTTCGAATAATCTGTTGTGAAAGACAGCTTCCCTGCTTTTCCGCGACATTTCCCCCTCAGCTGCGTTGAATCTAAAATGGCGTGCTCAACGTACAAAGGTACGTTTTTTTATAGCCCAACGGTTGCGAGTCCGTTTTAAAAGGTAGGATTAAAGCGTATCCACAATGCCGGCTTTCGGTCAAATCGTTCTATCGGCCAGGCCAGTTCCATTCGAAATAACCCGGAGCCGGCACCAATTCCGGCATCATGACGCAAATCCCGGAACCGGTAGTTATTCAGGGCATCAAACGGATTTTTGCTGGTGTAAAGCTCTTCATTTTCAAAAGACCAACCGGAATCCAAAAACAGGGTGATATGGAAGGCATCGAAATTCACCCAGTCGTCCGATCGGTTTGTAGCACGGCCGAAATGAATCTCCATATTACTCAGGAACATTTGATTACCACTCATGGACTTATAGGGTGTAGCCCGAAGAGTTCCAATTCCTCCGAGATGAAACTGTCTGAACCAGGGAGCTTCACCTGTTATTACCCCTGTCAGTACCCTCCACTTTAAAAGGGAGCCCGGTTCGAAATTGTAGTAAAATTTCAGTTCAGCTTTATATTTATTATAGAAAAAGTCATTATTGAAATTGCTGTTATTAGCCAGTTCAGCAACACCGGAAGCTGCAAAAGTGAAGTTTGGACTCACGATTAATTTTTTCGGGTTAAACGAAGCCCCGATACTCATTCTCTGAATTCGTGCCTCGGACTGAAGCGGATCGATGGCGGGATTAGGCCGGTATGTGCTTGCCGGGCCAAAAAAGGAGAAGCGGGTTTGCCGGTCCAATGAGGAGAAATCATCGATATTGTAGGAAAATGCCGCCTCAAAATACCTTCGGCTGCGCAGTGCTGTATAGGCTCCAAATCCTTCCATTCTGTAATAATCAGGAAAATCATAGGAGGCGAACAGGGAAGTAAAAGTCGATTCAATCAGCCCAACCCGCCAATAGTCGTCAGTGGCCGTTGCATTATGGAATTCAGCTCCAACCATCAGGTATTCCCGCTCTCCAATGAGTTTTTCCAAACCAAATGCATATTCCCATTTGCGGGAAGCAGTGCCATAACCAATAAACCCGTGAGGGCTGATCCCGGGAATATTCAAAAATTCACTGTAACTGTGCCACTGCATCCTTTCCCGTTTTACACCGAGAAACAGCCCGTTTACCCGGTTAAAATGTATCATTGGCAGGTTGGGATATTGACTGAAAACAGGATTGGATTGATATGGGCCGGCCTCCAGGGCACCATCAAAATCGATGCCCTCTTCATTAAAACTTCTTACATAACTTCTGATTCTCTCTTCATCAAATCCTTCCGGCTGATCATCGTCCTCATCACCTGCATCTGTTGTCCTCTGAAAGATCTCATCCAAAGGTTTTGAAAAAATCGGGTCTCTTTTGAACGGGTCTTCCTCTTCATCATTCGTGGTATCTTGTGCGGCCACTGCTGCCGGAAGCAGTACCATCAGGATAATTATTTGTAACAGATATTTCATAGTCATTCACAATTTTTCATTATTACGGAATTTTGATTCCGGTTGTTGCATTTTTCCAAGTTGAAAGTTCCATTTCTCGCAAAATTGAAATTGAAAAAGGGTTACCGGTCCCGGGCATACGGTGCAA
Source organism: Balneolaceae bacterium (assembly GCA_007118695.1). Taxonomy (GTDB): domain Bacteria; phylum Bacteroidota; class Rhodothermia; order Balneolales; family Balneolaceae; genus SKRC01. Next base: position 16,279 of record SKRC01000050.1, read on the forward strand.
GTCAAAGTCAAGTCTTGCAACAACTGTCGATACCGGGATCTCAGAAACCGGCTATCCAAACCCGCATTTCTCATCAAGCTCATACTTTCACACGGTGCAAAATTGGTGCATGGACAAGACGACGGGCTATTTGGGTTTAACCTTAATAACCATCAATGTAATATCATCATCATTGCCGCTATTGCCTGCCCACTGTGCAGTCAGAAGTTTAAACTGATTGATGATGTCTGACGGGTTCAGATCAGAACTACTGTCCAGGATCTGTTCAATTTTTTCAATTCCCAGCAGCTGACGGTTCTCATCAAACAGTTCCATTAACCCATCACTCATCAGAAGAAGAAGATCTCCGGGGCTGGGATGGATTTCCTCACACCGGTAGTTATAATCTATCTTGGTACCTAATGGCAACCCTTTCTGCACCAATCTTTTCACTGATTTCTTATTCTTTCTGTACCACAGAATCGGCGGCATGCCTGCAGAGGTAATGGTTGTTTTAATGCCATCTGTCCGGACAAGGAGGATACCCATAAACATCAGTTTGAGATCCAGATTTCTGAATCCGGATGACATTTTTCTCAGTATGGTCAGGTTATCGAAATCGCCGGCAAGGGTGTGAAAATAGCTTTTTGCCGTTGCAACCATAATTCCGGCCTTTAATCCGTGGCCGGTTGCATCGCCCAATACAAATGTTACCGATCCGTCGCTTCCCATGTGGTAGTCGTAGTAATCACCCCCCACTTCCGTTGCGGTTTCCATCCAGACGGCAACTTCCATGTTTGGCAGATCCGGCATTTTTCGGGGCAGCATGGACAGCTGAAGCGCCCGTGCCTCCTCCAGTTCCCTGGTTTTTCGATTATGTTCTACTTCAAGCAACTTGGACTCAATCTCGATCTCTTTATTAAGTTTTTCCTGCTCAATGGCTTTCTCAGATAGCACCTTAACCTCCTGCAGTTTATCGCCCAGACGTTTTTGTGTAAGTGCAAAATCACGGGAAAGAAAAACCGACATAGACAGGATCATCAGACTCGAACCAAATATCCCCCCGGCGACGGGATCACCATCAAGAATCTCCACATTTACGCTTACCCTGTGCAGGATGCCGACTGCAAAAAAGAGCATTCCAGTGCCGATGATCCAGGCGCCTTTCTCCTTCTGTGCAAAAATCAAAACCAGTACCCGGATAATTTCAAGGACTGTAATAAAGATAAACAACTCCCGCAGAAAGATGATGGATTGGGCATTATGCCAGCTTATTATCACGATGATAGTGCCGAATAGCGAAAATAACCACAACTGTATGGGAGTATCCCTGTAATAAAGACTGTATACAAACCTCAGGGCCAATAAAATGGTAAGCACCCAAAAGACCTGACTCAGATTAAACAGGTAAATGGAACGTACCGGTGAATACACAGTTTGCATAAAAATCAGGGAAGCGATCAGCAGGGCCAGGAACAGGGTGAAAAGTGAAAAATACAGGTTTCGTTTTTCTTCGCGGTTGAAACCGTATATAAGTGCATGTATTGCAGTGAATACCAGTAATCCCCCAAGAAAAAAAAGAAGCAACAGAGAGCTGTTTTTGCTTGAATTGTTATTATACTGGGTCAGATGGTGATCGGCGTCTCCGAGCTGAAACCGGAAACCTGCATATTTTTTTAAATCAAGAAACAGGCCTGATTGAAGATTGGCATATCGCACGGCAAGCAAATGGGTTCCGGCCCCGGGAAAAACAAGCACCCTGGGCCTTTGGTCAAAATAAGGAGAGAATTCACTCGGATCGGTTGAAAACCGGCCCAATTCAAAAAGTTTCTTCCCATTCAAATAGATCTCCGACGCTCCGTGATGACTTTCAGCCAGCAGGGCAATGGGCCTGTTGGCAAGGGTTGAATCGACATGGATATGAAATCTGAACCAACCCGTACCGTCCCATTCCGTAAATGCAAGATCAATTTCAGACAAATAGGTGCTCACATAACTCCAATCACTGTCATCGTAACCGGGCCGGGCCCATTCGGGATCATCTCCCGGCATGAACTTCCAGAGATCTGTTATGTAGATGATTCTGTGAGGGTTATCCATATCAAGTTCCGAAATTGTGACAGGTGTACTCTCCAGGGCGGCAGGAATTCCGGCCGGTGGCAAAACTGTCAGGCCGATTAAAGAAATACAAAGAATCAGCAGATCTTTATTTATGAATAGTTTAATCCTATCCATGTTATCAATGATTTAAACCATCTTTTTTCAAAACAACAGATCCTGAAGCTGTGGATAGTTGCAATGGAATAGAGCCATCTCCAACCCGCCCGCTTGCCGTTGAGCTTCTTACCACACCATCAAAGGGCTGGAAATGTACAAGGTCAATGCTTGCTCCCCTGGCATCCAACTGATACCCTGTTTTACCGGGCAGGGTAAGTTCGATATTTCCACTTGCCGACTCTACATGAATACCATAGGATACGTCTGTAAAACTGGCATTTACATTACCGGATACTGTTGCACATACAAGTGTTCCGTTTACTCCTCGCGCCGATATATTACCGGACACTGTTCTAGCCCGAATCTCGCCTTTGCTTTGTTCAATATTCACATTTCCTACTATGGTGCGGATATTAAACTGGCCACTTGATTCCGTAATGCCAATTCCGCCGCCGGATGAATTAGCCTGTACCTCACCTTCAATGTTCCGCAGCATTATATTACCTGCATTGGTGTGGACGATATTCCTCCCCTTCACCCCTTTAAGCAATATATTGCCATTCATGGATCGCAGGTTTGATGTCAGGTCTTTTGGCGTATGCACAACAAAAGTGAAAGTTATATTATCACCCACCCATGCCCCCTCACTCCGTTTTTTCTGAACACTTGCATTGATCTGATCTCCCCGTTGCATCATCACGATTCTGTAATTGTCAATATTTGCCCGGCCTGACCAAAGTGAATACCCCCTTCTAATATAAAGTTCTACCAATACATGGTCGATACTCGGGTCATGGACGACTTCAATGTCTCCGGATACGGTGAATACCGTCAGATTTGGAGCACCGTCAACATAAAACTTCTTGCGTTCATGAGGCTCCTGGGTAAAATTTTCACTCTCGGTTGGATCCGTATGGAAAGCCGGATCAATCACCTGGAAATTTTCAGCATTCCCAAAAGGTTGCATCAGGAAAAACAGAGTAATAATACTGAAGAGCGTCATTCACATACGGGCTCGTTATTGGTTTCAGCCATTCTACGAAACCGGCAATCAATAGTTTCAGCCTGGTCTATTCCTGAAAACAGAGATTAAAAATAAGATATGGTCATTCAATTCCTTGTCTATTAATTCAGCACCTTTTCGGATATCCCCCCGCGGTACATTTTCCGCAAACTTTTTGTCTTTCAATTTTTTGGTAACCGATTTCACTTTCATATCAGAAAAGCCATTGGGACGCATCAGTGAAACGGCATGCATAAATCCGGAAATCTCATCACAAGCAAACAGGTATCGTTCTATTTCGCTTTGGGGGTATTTGCCGGTTCTCTCCGGTGCGTGGGCTTTTACTGCCTCGATCACTTCGGAGGGATACCCATTTTGCGGCAGGATCTCTTCCACAGCTACCTCCGGATGGCGGTCTGGGAATTTTTCCCAGTCCAGATCATGTAAAAGCCCTGCAGCCCACCACATTTCAGACTCTTTCCCGGATTTTTCAAGCTCTCCGGCGTATGCCTCCATGGCTTCTGCAACCATTCGGCAATGGTGGCGCAGGTTTTCATTTTCAATATACGTTTCGAGTAGTTGTTCTGATGCGGCCCTGTCAATCATAGGTTTGTCTAATCCAATAATTGTAATATTTCTCGTGCAATTTCACGGTTATACTCAAATGAGAGGCTTTTGTAATTGATCGTATCTACAATGGTTCCAATAAGGCAAAGCCCTGCAGTAAATATATAAAGAAACCCCATGCCGATATGTCCAATAAAAATCCGGTGAATACCAGCTACGCCAAAAAAACCGATACATGCCATTGCCAATATAATAATCGGGTCCTTTCTCCTGGCTCTGTAAATATTGCTGAAGGTACGGGCTGAATCTTCATCCATCGGTTCCAATAATTTTTGTATATAAATTGCTTCATCTCCCTCGAGTTCAGGAAGGTATTCAAAAAGGCTAGCCATAGATTGCAGTATTTTATTTTGGATACGGAATTCTGTTGTAAAGGATATAAAAAACACGTCCGGATATTATTGGAATGGCAAAAAAACCGGCCGGATGTATAGCCCAGGCCTCCATCCACATACCTCTGAAGATAAATGATATGGACCGGCCTAACCCTTCGCCAGGACAAAATATACCGAACGCATCAAGCAGGCAGAAAGATGGAGCCGATAGATTAGGATTCATCAGGCCCAGCAACACCAATCCCCCGGAAAGTACCATCCATTCAAGGTGTAGTGATAAAAAATTACGTGTTACGGCCATTGAGTTTTGTAGTGCAAATATTGTTTAGATGATTACTGACCAAATCAATATATTTGGCAACCTAAGAGTACGTAAAATGAAACTAAAAGTTTACTGCAGAAAAATGAAATATTTAACAGTCCGGGAACTGATAAAAAAAGTCACTTTTTTCCTATTAATAACCGGGCTTTTTATTACAGGCATATCCGGCAATCTATTCGCTCAGGATACAAATGATACGCTTTCGGTAGTGCTTGAAGAGGTTAAAATTGAAGCCACCCACTCCTCCATCACTCTGGACAAGGCATCTATTTCAGTAACAACTTTGAGCAGATCTCTGGATGATATAACGGCACGCAGAGCGTCAACCATGGATGAATTAACCTTTACACTGCCCGGCATCTGGATCAGCAACCGCGAAAATCATGCCCTTGGAGAGCGGATGACCATCAGAGGCATGGGATGGCGTTCCCAGTTTGGCGTAAGAGGGATCCAGGTGATTTTGGATGATATACCGCTTACAGTCGCTGACGGCCAAACGATTATGAACATGGTTGATCCTGCCATGATACAATCCATGGAGTTGCTCAGAGGTCCATCAGCAACGTTTTGGGGAAATAGTAGCGGTGGCGTGCTTTTTATGAGAACCCGCCCGCCTGCTGATTCTCCGAATTTTATGTTCCGCAGTTATGCCGGCTCCTACAACACCATGAAGCACGAAGCACGCTGGCACGACCAGATTGGAGGAGTCCGCTGGAATGCTTATGGATCCTATTACGATACCGACGGGTTCAGGGATCACAGTGCAGCCCAGTTGATACGCGGAGGTATATCAGCTGGTTTTGATATCGATGAACATTCAAATTTTGAGGCCAGAGTTGCCTATTCAGGTATGCCAAAAGCGGAGCATCCGGGTTCACTACCGGCGGATAGTGCCAGAATTAAACCCTCCATGGCCTGGCCTACTTTTTCCGATAGCAATGCTGGTAAAGAATTTCATCAATTGATGGCTTCCGGAAACTTCCACCGTAGTTTTGAATCGGGTCATCTTAGAGTCTCATCCCACGGTACCTATAGGGATTTAATCAATCCCCTCCCCTTCGGGTATATCACCGTCAGCCGACTGGCCGGTGGCACAAGGTCAACATATGATATTGAAACCCTGCCTTTTCAGTTACAAATCGGTGGAGAAATCAAATGGCAACGTGATGAAAGGGATCAAACAGATGTGGTCGATGGTGAACCTGTAGGTGAGGTTGTAACCGACCAGCTTGACCGGGTTAATAACCAGGCCTTGTTTGGAAAAGCTGTCTTTGATTTTGATCCCGTCTCATTGAGCTTCGGTCTAAGAGGAGACAGAATGGTGTTTTCCACTGATGATTATATCGAGGATGAAAAAGGAAGTCGCACTTTTACTACTCTCAATCCCAGTATCGGAATTAACTACAGTTTGAATAATGCCAGGTTGTTTGCAAATTTCAGCACCTCATTTGAATCACCCACAACGACTGAATTCAAAAATCGACCCGGAGGAGGAACCGGATTCAATCCTGAATTGAACCCTGAACGAGCAATGGGTCTGGAAACCGGTATCAGAGGTTTCTTGCATAGCCTGAATCTGGATTATGATATTTCACTGTTCGGTTCATTGGTAACAGATCAAATCGTACAGGAAAGCATTGTTGATGGCGAAGCTGTGTTCAGTAATGGTGGTAACGCTGAACATTACGGTATCGAGACACATTTCAGGTTACAGCCCGCCAACCGGGTTTCCCTGGAATTAATGTACACATGGCTGAATGCAAGGTTCGCTGGTGGTGAATTTGATTTTGAAGATGAATACGAAGGAAACAGGCTTCCTGGTGTTGCACCTCACAGATTCGGTTCCACATTGGCAGTTCAAATCGGCAACCATCATCTCAGTACCGATGTCGAATGGATTGGAGAGTATTACGCAGATAGTGAGAATACAGCAATCAACGACTCCTATATACTGGTTAACGGACGCTGGATGTTCCAGGGATTCAATTTCGATGGATGGAGAATAAGGCCCTTTTTCTCCATTCATAACATTTTCGATATTAGATATAATACCTCTGTTGCCATAAACGCTTTTGGAGGTCGCTATTTTGAGCCCGGCAGCGGCAGAAATTTCCAGGGAGGACTCAGCATCCAGTTCTGATGCTTCCATGAAGTATAATTATAGATCCCAACTATCACGGATCCAATAGATTACAAGGTTTAATGAAACATAATTATATGTGAATAGATCCCGGCAATCTTTCTCTGAATGTTACGGTTGATCAAATTTATAGCAACTATTTCATTTTGATTTTTTTAAAAGATTGCTAAAATGGATTCAAGAAACTATTTTCAGCCCATCACTTCAATCATTTCTATCACAGAAGATTGGTGTGGTGAGATAAATGTGAATTAAAGTTAATTTTTATTATGAGTGAAGAACGTGAAGTTGGTACCGTGAAATGGTTTCACAACGGTAAAGGTTATGGATTTATCACCCGGGATGGTGGTGAAGACGTATTCGTGCACTATTCGGAAATACAATCCGATGGATTCAAGAAACTGATTGAAGGTCAGAAAGTGGAATTTACAGTTGAAGAGGGAGACAAAGGTCTTCATGCTACAGAAGTAATTACTCTACAGTAAGAATCCGTACTTAAATTTAAAGCACCGTCGTTGGCGGTGCTTTTTTTATTTTACAAATGAATAAAAAAAATTCAGGCATAAAGGATATTCTTGTAGACTTGACTGTTACTGTTGCAATCCTGGCAGCAGTTGTTCTTGATTATCAGTGGCTTGCTTATCTTGTGATCGGATATACAGGATTCATTTTGGCCATCAGGGTATTGCTTTTGATGAGTGAGCAGCTGCAGGCTATTACCGCGAAAAGTAAATCGATTCTGCCGAACTGGATATATCATCTGCTATATGGAATGAATGTGGCTGCATTAACCATTTTCAGTTGGTATATTACCGCTGCAGCCTGGGTGGTGATTTGGGGAGTATCGGCCTACAGCACCCAGAAATGAAATAGTACTGTAAGTGGATTAGCCCGAATTTTTCACCAAGAAATTTTTTCCTCAGCAAGTCGAAGCTTAAATACTTGTGAGCTTTGAGTGTAGCGATCCCCCCGACGGCGGTCGGGGCTTATTTTTAGGACTCCGATGAACTGTCGGAGCTCATCTTTCCCTCCCCGACGGCGGTTGGGGCTTAGTTTTTGTACCCCGACAGCGGTCGGGGCTTAGTTTTTTGTACGCGTAGCGAAAGGCGAAGGTGTTTTGGGTTGAATCATAATTAATGTGCATGCTGACTCCATAATTGCATGAAAAATATTTTAATCCTTTTAATACTGTGTTTGTATTCTGCTCCACTCTTTGGGAACACTGCAAGCACGTCAGACAGCGATACGAACGATAAAAAGGTCTCCATTGATGTCTGGACCGCTTATTCCCCGCAATCATCGTCATTCTTTGCAAAAATGCAAAATACCCGGCTCTCCATGCTTGGGATCGGTATAAGACACAGCAATTTTGAAATCAGCGATCAGAGCCTGCTAATTACTTCTGAAATAACTCTATTCGGCAGAACCAGCTACCCGGTTAATGGCGTAGACGGACCCAAAGTTCAACGATCCGGTATAGGGCTCGTTCCTCTTCGTGTAACAGTCCCTTTTACAGGCCGGTCGGAATTCAATTACCCATTTTTCGATACCGGTTTTGGTTTTTTGCTATTTGAAAAACAATTTCCTAATAATAAAGGAACTTTACTCAATGTAACGATCGATGCCAGCATAGGATACAATTTCAGAATTTCTGACAACAGCAGCTTAGCCATTGGGTACCGGTTCCATCATTTATCGAACGCTGGAACCGGTAACGTCAATCCGGGAATTGATTCCAATATGTTCGTATTCAGTTTGCGATCCTTTATGTAAGCTAAAAAACGCCCCCTTTTTACCAGGTTCATTACCTTGCCTGAAAAGCTAATATTGGGAAACCTGAACTCATAGTAAATTATCACGAGGTTTTTAATGTTGAGTATACTCATACCCTTGGCAATCGTTCAGGGGCGGGTCTAATGTTCCATCTACAAAATTCAGGTTAAACTGCATCGTCGCGGCTGTCAGTGCAGCCTGTCTATCCGGGCTGCATTCCCTGAATACCCGGAGCCGGGATTTATTTTACCTGCTAACAATCTGACTACCATCATTTGATTTTATGCATAAAGCTACAATTCAATTTGTATTCCTGCTTGTGCTTTGCCTTGCTTCCGAACAGCTAATTGCCCAGAATTCCACTGGTGATGACCTTGAATACAGACCCTTCCGGCTGACTATAGCACCCGGGATTGGAACTAACGGCCTCGACTCGCACCGGTATACAGCAAGGTTTTCCATCAACTTGCTGGCCGGTTATCACGGTGGATTGAACGGATTGGAATTGGGCCCTGTGAATGTGAATCGCCATTATACACGAGGCATGCAGCTGGGCCTGGTCAATGCGAGTGGCGGAAATGTTCAGGGAATCAATTTAGCAGGTTTTTTGAATGCATCTCACGGTGAAATGATGGGCCTTCACGTTGCAGGTATTTCCAATATATCACGCGGCAGAACAAGGGGAATACACTTTGCCGGTTTGACAACAATTGCCAACGGTATAGAAGGTGTGCAGGTAGCCGGGATTGGAAATTTTTCGGCTGATTATTCAAGAGGGCTTCAAATAGGTTCCCTGTTTAATTTTACGTTCAGGGAATCTCTTGGAATTCAAATATCCGGAGGGATTAATTTTGCACGAACCCTGCGGGGGTTATCATTTGCCAGTCTGTTAAATGTCTCTGAAAATATGCAGGGAATACAAATTTCCAGCCTGGTAAATCTGGCCAATACAGCCGAAGGGATACAGTTCGGTCTCTATAATGCAGCCAGGGAATTCTCCGGTGTCCCATTCGGGCTCATTAACTGGTATGGAAATGGCCGCAAAAATATTGATACCTGGATTGCAGATGGCGGATTTACCCAGGTAGGCTTAAAAACAGGTACACGTGTCTACTACAATATCTTCTCATTTGGCTATAATCCACTGATAACGGAGCGTATTGTATGGAGGGTCGGCTGGACATTCGGCTCAATGCGAAATTTGACTGAAGCATGGGAGCGTCCCGGACATGAAAATTATTTCCGCAAAAGTGATATCTCCATCTACCAACATCATGAAGGTGGCATCACCACCGATATGAATCAAACCTATTCCTATCGCTATATGCTGGGTAGAAAATTCACCGGTGGCTTCGGGGCATACGCAGGTCCTTCCCTCAACCTTCAGGTTACTACCAGGAGCAGAGCCAACGAATACACATGGTATTCCCTGATTGAGACGGAACGTGCAGACAGGGTATGGAGATTTTGGATTGGCTTTGCTGCAGGATTTCAGTTTTTCTAATCCGCATTTTTCGCCAAGCTCATTTTTTGTACGCGAAGCGAAATTTTTCTCTCAGCAAGGCGAAGGTAAAATAGTATCGGAATCTACCTCAGAGTACATTTCACCAACGCGTGCAAGAATGGGACCTGCAAAATACGGGTTCGCCTTGCTGAATGAATTCATCTGCGTTGTTGTTCTTTATGATAATATAAATTTATGGCCATGACTGATTGGTTCGAAAAAACAATTTTCTATTTTATCTTTGCCGTTGTTGCAGCCGGATTGTTTTTTGGCTGCAGTAAAACCGAATCTGATCATGATCATTCAGTACGGGAAGCAAGAACCTTTGAACTGGAAATAACATATGATGAAGCGATGAGCGATTCTTTAAATAACGACAAAGTGGTTAAATCCGAAGAGGAGTGGAAAGAGATTCTTTCCCCTTCTCAATATCGTATTTTACGCAAAGGCGGTACAGAGATGCCATTTGTCAATAAATACAACAGTGTTTATGATGATGGAATCTATGTTTGCGCTGCCTGTGGGAACCCGCTCTTCCACTCCGATACAAAATATAACTCGCGAAGCGGTTGGCCCAGCTTCTGGAAGCCGATACGTGAAAATGCCGTAGGCGAAAGAGAGGATAACAGCTTGATGATGACCCGTACGGAAATCATTTGTAACCGTTGCGATTCCCATCTTGGCCATGTTTTTGATGACGGGCCTGAACCAACCGGGCTTCGATACTGCATGAATTCAGCCGCCCTTACCCTGGTCGAAGAGGATAAATAATTCATATTTCATTATTAACGGATTGTCAAACCTCCTTGAATGGCGTATAACTATATTATTGTAAAGCCTGTCTGCCCAGTTTTTTCACCTTATAGGAACTATACATTTATTTCTATCCCGCATTTCGCTCAGCCGGTTAAAAATTTCGCTTCGCGTACAAAAAATGAGCTTGGTGAAAAATGCAGTCTAAACCCGGTCGATGAAAACCGGCAAAATATGAGAAAGATGCCGGTAAAAGCTTATCAAACCTGTTAGTTCGTGATCGTCTTGCCGGCAATTTTGGAATTATAAAGCTTGAAGAGCCCCATTACTACTCCCCATTGGACAAAAACCGTTGCCACAGAAAAAGCGCTAAGGGGATTGTACCAGGTATCAGGTGCATATACCACCGCACTCAGATAGATCCACCATGCCAGCAAGGAAATCACCTGAACCGGCACAACATACTTGATGACAAATGTCCACCAATAGCCGAGTTTCCATTTACTCTCTGCTGTATTTACAAGTTCAATGCGAAACCTGTCAGCTCCAAACTTGATGACCGCAAATGACATGAATGCCCCGGAGACCATCAGCCCGACACCCCACACAAAATCCTGGTTTGCAAAAAAGTCGAGATTGATGGCCGATGGCAATCCGAAGAGAAAACCGGCTGAACAGACACCGATTGTTGCCGATCTGCGGACCACACCCATATCAACAAATACTTTCGTCGCCAGCTCAATCATTGAAATCAACGAACTGAATGCGGCAAAGGTCAGGCCAAGAAAAAACAGAATAGCAAATACCCGGCCTCCGGCCATTTCATTGAAAAGCTGTGGCATCCACATAAAGGTCAAACCGGTTCCGGCGGGCCCTGATGTTTGCATCACTTCCAGAATTTCACCGTCCGTCATATCAGCCCCGAGAATACCGAAGACCGTTGAAAAAATAATCACACCGGCCATCAGCGAAACCAGGTTATTACCAATCCCGGTTTGAAATGCACTGATGGTTATATCGTCCGACATGCGCATATATGCCCCGTATGTGAGAATCAAACCCCAGGCAGCCCCGGTATCCCATGCGTTTTGCGTCAGGGCTTCCAGCCACAATTGCGGATTGCTGAGAGTCGACAGGTCGGGGGTGAACAGGTATCGGACACCGGCACCGCTTCCTTCAAGCGTCAGTGCCCTTATCAGGGCGACGATAAGAACCAAAATCAACGAGGGAATCAAAAGATTGTTGATGCGTTCAATGGATTTGACCCCCTTTAAAATTACCAGCCCGCCCAGCCCGATCATGGTAAAATGAAAAAGCGATGGCAATGCCGATGCCTGGAATCCATCCCAGACCATATTGGCCTGCTCCACACTCTCAGGCACGGATGCAAATATCGATTCAAGCAAATAATAAAGGCACCAGCCGGCGACGACACTGTAATAGAACATAATGGCGGTAGCCACAAAACCGATAAATGAGCCCATCCAGGCGTACTTCTCTCCTACCATTTTGATAAAAGATCCGATCACGCCCTTTCTTCCACTCCTGCCGATGCCATATTCTGCTATAATCAGGGGTATGGAAAACAGAAACAGGAAACAGACCCACGCGATCAGAAATGCACCGGCTCCATCTTCCGTACCGTTTTGAGCTGCTATACGGGGAAATCGCCAAATATTTCCTGTACCAACAGCAATCCCCAAAACACTGATGATCAAGCCCCATTTCGTTACGAATCGTTCTTTTGTATTACCTGAAGTTTTAGTCATAAAACTATTTCATTCGTCTGCCTTTATCCTGCATTGCTCACAGCGTTAGACAATACGTCGTTGAATACGTGATCTTTATTTGAGGTATCTTTTTGGTACACAAACTGTTAAAGCCCTGAATCCCGAAAGCTTTCGGGAGTGAATAATGCAGGTTAAAAAGTTGTCGAAGGTTAATAACCATTTTTATGCTTTCAGGCAAACATTCGGCATTGCTCATCAGGAATTTCAGATTTAACAAGATAATTTGCCAATATTGCAGACTGGACCGGATCATTCATCGTTACCAAAGAGATAATTGAAGCTTGGAATTCGTTCAGTTACCCCTTATTGATTTCAAACTTTTCAGACTACAGATTCGATGACGATGCCCGGCAATCGGGCCTTTAAAAATATTGTGGAATCAAACAGTGTTTCGGTATCTTTCGCCCTTTCGTAAAAAAGCATCGATCCTGAAAATAATGTGAAATCATGTTCCGTTTAGCGGATTGTATCTCAGCCAAAGAGGGATGCGGACGGACACTGAACTATTATCGTAATCAATTGTATGGATTTATCGTCGATTTTTGCGCAACACCGCACGCGAAATATCTTTTTTGCACTGGTTTCTTTTATTACAGCTTTCATTACCTATGTTTTAACTGTTGCCCCTACAGCCAGCTTCTGGGATCCCGCTGAGTATATTGCAGTTTCACACACCCTCCAGGTTGCACACCCTCCCGGTTCGCCGTTTTTTGCCCTGTGGGGCAGGCTTTTCTCCATGTTCGTACCACCGGAATATGTAGCCCTCAGCATTAACATGATCAGTGTACTGGCCTCTTCTTTTACCATCATGCTGCTGTACCTGATCATCGTCCGTTTGATTCAGGAATGGCGCGGTCCTGCAGATGATATGGACCTTATGGACAAAATTGGACTTTACGGTGGCGGTTTGTTCGGAGCCATTACCTTTATCTTCACCCATACACACTGGTTCAACGCCGTGGAAGCCGAAATGTATGCCTCGTCCATGTTCTTTACGGCTATTGTCGTCTGGATGGCGCTGCGCTGGGCCGAGAATCACGACAAACCTCATTCCGAGCGATGGCTGATCCTGATTGCTTATGTGTTCGGGCTAGGAATCGGTGTGCACCTTCTAAACCTGCTCGCCCTGTTTTTTGTGGCATTGATTATCTATTTCAAAAAACAGGTGTTCACCCTTCTCTCTTTTACCCTGATGGGTGTCATCGCTTCCCTTGCATTCCTACTGGTCTACCCATTTACAATCGTGAACCTGCCGGCACTGGCTGGTGAAATTGAACGGGTAACTTACGGCCTGATTGGGCCCATTACCTATATGTTCCTGATCTTTGGAGCTATAATCGGCGCGATCTATTATACCCACAAGAAAAGGATGCGCATACCCAACCTTGCCATTCTGGCTTATGCAGTGATTGTTATCGGGTATTCCAGCTACGCCCTCGTTTTTATCCGTTCACAGGCGGAACCGGCCATCGACGAGAATGATCCGTCCACTGTAGAGGCATTTGTCAGTTATCTGAAACGGGAACAGTACGGTGAAGATCCGCTTTTCAGAGGATATACTTACGACAACCAGACGGGGAGAATTGACCGCGACAACGAAGTGTTCTTCCCCCGCCGTCATTCCAGTCAGCCTCAGCATCTGGAATATTACGCCAACTTCAACAACGACTGGCAGTTCTTCTGGCAATACCAGGTTTTTCATATGTATGTCAGGTATTTCAATTGGAACTTTATCGGAAGGGAGGCGGATGTTCAACACACAGGCTGGTATTCCGGATTTGGCCAAACCCCCTACAGTAATAATCCGGCTAATTCAGGGTACTTCTACCTGCCTCTGTTATTTGGCCTGCTGGGAATGCTCTATCATTTCCGCAATGACTGGCCCAGGGCTTTCTCGGTGCTGACCCTGTTCATAATGACAGGGCTTGCCATCATTTTTTATCTCAATCAAACCCCCTATGAACCCAGGGAAAGGGATTACGCCTATGTGGGTTCTTTCTTCGCTTTCAGCATCTGGATAGGCATGGGAGCTACGGCTGTGGTTGAAATGATTAAAGAGTGGGCCGGCAAGAAACCGAATATCACCTATGGAGCACTAGGCCTTATGTTTCTTGCTGTACCTTTTTGGATGGCCAAAGAGAACTGGCCAAGTCATGATCGAAGTAATAATTATGTAGCAAGGGATTACGCGTATAACCTGTTAAACTCTTTAGAGCCTAATGCACTTGTATTTACCAACGGTGACAACGACACTTTTCCACTTTGGTATCTGCAGGAAGTCGAAGGCATACGCACGGATGTACGGGTTGTCAACCTGAGCTTGTTAAACACCTCCTGGTATATTAAACAGATGAGAGACCGGCAGACGCATGAATCCCTGCCGTTGCCAATACGGCTTACGGATGAGGAAATTGAGGAGATGACTTCTGGCCTGACCCTTCACCAACCCGGTGATGAAGTCATTCCTGTGAATAAGCCATTGCTAAGAGAAGTCTTTGAAGGCGATGGTGAAGTAAGTGGGATTGTAGAGCTCACCAGGGATGCAGTATTTGAAAACCAGCTGCAAATGGCCACGCCATTTTCAATCCCGGTCGATTCCCTTGATGATGAAGTCCGGTGGAGGCTTGAAGGGCGTTTTGCCGGCCAGGACGGGCAGGGTAACCCGCAATATTTTCTGCAGATCCAGGACAAGATGGTCCTGGAATTGTTGCATAACAACATGTGGCTGCGCCCGATCTATTTCGCCAACACGGTTTCCCGGCAAGGCCAGCTTGACTTGCAGCCCTACTTTCAATTTGAAGGCAAAGCTTTCCGGGTGGTCCCAAAACGGCGGGATGTGGGAAGCTTCGGATACATTGATCCGGATGTACATATTTCAAGGCTGGAGAGTTTCAGTTTCCGGGAGTGGAATAATCCGGATGTTTATTTCGATGAAAATATTCGCCGGATGCTGACGAATTACAGGTTTGGATTTACACAATTGGCTGATGAACTGATGAAACGCGGGGACTATGAAAGAGCGGCGAAATGGCTCGAGTTTGGCGAAGAGAAAATTCCGTTTCGCGAATATGAAACCGACTGGTCCATCCCTACCCTCTATGCATACCGGTATGCACGTGTAGAATCTTTCGATAATGCGGCGAATCTTGCCGGCTTCATTAAGGATCAGATCATGCACTGGATGGAGTGGGATCTGAGGGAACTGGACGAGCTGGAGAGGAAGCGCGAACAGCTTGAATCTGAGGAACGTGAAGCCAGGGCCCGGGCAAGAACCGACCGCCAGCGCCAGCTTCGGAACCGGATTGAACGGCTGGACAATAACAGAAATGAACTGATGAATGAAATCTCGTATTACGTCAGCTATCTTACGATACTCCAGCGTGTATTTTTCCTGGCAGACCTTGATGAAAGAGCGGAAGAACTGGCTATGGAGGTGAATTTGATGACCGAAGGCCGCATTCCAATGCCATCAACCCGGGAGGAAAACAGAGAACAGATCGACCGGTTCAACCTGGGCATTTAATCTTATGATTACGTGTTGTATATTAACCCTGTAGTTAAATTTGGTCAACAGACGGCACACGGTGGCAATGTTGCTGAAAACTTCACTTTTATGATTCATACCTTTACCAAAGAAAATATAGAGAACATCGGCAAGGTACTGGGCACCAAGCCCAAACCCCTTGGCAATGATGTCTTTCGTTTTGAACTCAAAAATGAAGAAGAAGGACGCCGTCTTGCCCTGGAAATTCACCTGGGCCTCGAGGTTGAAGGTGAAAAAATGAACATGGTTTCCGTATATGCGTCCAATACATTTCTCCAGCTTCATAACTGCACGGCTTTTATCGCCAGTGATATGCTAAAGCAGGTCACATTCTTCAGAAAAGCAAGGGGAATGACTTCCGGACTTATCGTGGAACAGGGAGCCGGCTGCAGCCTCTATGCCAATGTGAGTGATGAAGTGCTTAAGGGAGACTTTACCGAATTACCGGAAGATCTGATGATGTGTGGCGTTGCACTTTCCCTGACGGAGACTGCCGGACTTGATGATTTTAGCTTTGATTAATTGTTCAGAATGAGTTTTGACTCCCCTGAAGGTACTCCGGAATCCGATCACCAATCCCTGCAAATATACAATCCATCCGGTTATACACTGCCTGTCCGTACTGAAAGACTTCAATACTTGCAAAATGAGATAGAGAAAGGTGAAAAAGTTAAATTTTCACTGCTGGAAGTAGTCTATGTAAGTGAAGATGAAATACTCAGGATCAATAAAAAACATCTGGACAAAGATTATATAACAGATATTATTACATTCAGATATGATGAAGAGAATCCGGAATCAATAGAAGCCACGCTCTATTGTTGTGCTCCCCGGATTGCGGAACAATCAGCTGAATTCAGCACACCGCAGGGGCAGGAGTTTTACAGGGTCTTTATTCACGGATTGTTGCACCTTGCCGGCTACAACGATCAATCCACGATTGAAAAGAAGAAAATGACTGAGCTTGAAAACCATTATCTTGGATTGGTTGACTGAGGTATGAAATTATTTTTAATTCATTTCTTCAAAGCATTGCAATACATAAGGTTCAATACTATATCAACAGTCAGAATGATCAGGATCAATATTACTCCCCTAAGGTGCCATTGCTTTTCTTGTCGGAATGAACGGCACCGCGACAGATCCATCGATGCATCAAACCGGATTTCTGTAGTCGTGCCTCCATCCATCGGTCTTGGAAAATACCAGAAGACTATGATCGAGCAGCGTATCGGGAATTTCCTCTCTTTCGGTTTCCACTTCACAGCCGATAATACCCGTTAACATCAATAAAGCCGCTACGATTAATAGAGAAAGTAAACGATTATTCACATTCATGGTGTATTCCCTTTATGGTTTAATTTATAGGTTCCAATTTAAAATATGCCCGTATTTACCCACTACGCAGGTAAATTTGGATTTCATTCAAAAATGAATGTTAAGATAACATAGAATCAATCAGTTGCTACCAAAATATTTCTGGAATTCGATGCTGCAACCAATTGAGATATGATCCGTTAAATGGGTTAAAACAAAAAAACTGCAAACCAAATTCACCCGGAAGTTCAATCGGATCATTCAGGTAACTTATAACAAAGATCATAGTTTGTTACATTCATTTATGAACAAATCATCACCATTTAAAGACGAAAAACGCCCGGAATCGAATCTGTCTGAAGATCCGGGTAAAGCAACCCGGGAGTATTTAAAGCAGTTGTGGAAACTCTTGGTTAAACACAGCCGATGGGACAATTTATCTGCCGGTGAACCCGTCAGCCCGCCTGATAAAGCCCCTTTAAAAGCAAAAAGACCAAAATTATTACTGATTCTTAAAGGAGTACCATGGCTGTTGGCTTTCCTGTTTCTGCTTTCATTTCTATGGGATTTCAACAATCTGCAGTTGCAAATCCTGGGTACTGTCTATCCGCTGGATGGTTTGATGCGAATTGTAAGTGTAAGCGGAATGATCGGGTTTTTAACGAATTGGCTGGCCATAACCATGCTTTTTAAACCGGTTAATAGACGCCCGCTGCTGGGACATGGACTGATTCCGGCTCACAAGGACCGGATCGCCTTTCGTCTTGCAGCTGCCGTATCCAAAGATCTGATCAACCCCGAGATCATCAAACAAAAAATTCATCAATCCGGAGTCATTTCCCGCTACAGGGTTGAAGCTACCCGCTATCTAAAAAGTGTGATCGATAACCCTGAATTCAGGGCTGATATCAAACAGTGGGTGGTGGAATATGTGGATGCAATGATCGCCGATCCCGGTGTACGCACGGCCATTGCTCAAAAAATGCTCACTGAATTGGATGAATCCCTGGAACAGCGATCCCTTGAGAAAGTAGCCCTGAAGACTTATACCTTTTTAAAAGGCAAGGAAATGCAGGAAATCATCGAAGAATCTCTCGACAGGCTGCCGTCAACAGTTGAAAAAGGGTTGGTCAGAATGGATGAACTTCTTGACCGTCTGCCGGAATACATTGACAGGGAAAGTGATCAAATAGAAAATATAGTAACCTTACTGCTCTACCATCTCGTCAATCAATTGGATGTATTCGCGCTGGTCGAAGAAAATATCAAAAAGTATAACGAAGGACGGCTTGAGCAACTCATCAAGGGTGCTACAAATGAACAATTACGTTACATACAATACCTGGGTGCTGTGCTCGGTACCATCGGTGGCCTGGTTATTTGGGAACCTCTGCTGAGTCTTACCATACTCAGCCTGCTCTTTCTTCTTATAGTCTCTACCGATAAATTACTCCTGTCATATAAATTACGCCATGAAACAAACTCGCGAGGTTGAGATATAACCGGCTGATGATACCCATAACTTCTAACTGAAAACACTTACAACAACTAACTGAAAATAGGTGATTCAAATGAAAATAAATTATATTAAAACGACCATTCCTTTTTTATTATTGAGTTTTCTGATTCTGGGCACAGCCCAAACAGTTCATTCTCAAAACGTGCCCGGTGAAGGGACCCTGGGAATACAAGCGAGCATACAGTCCGGACAGTCTGATTTGTTGTTCCCCTATCGGCTCTCCAGTGATCTTTCCATAGCACCCCTGATCGGTTTCGATTCGATTGAAGATATGGGAACCAATTTTCGGATTGGGGTGAAACCTCAGTTCTTCCGGGATATCGGCAGTGATTTTGCTACGTATATTGGCGGACTTGGGATTGTCAGAATTGACTCTAATGACAGCGATACGTCATTTCTACTCGGATTCAATGGAGGCGGAGAATATTATCTGTCCAGCAGATTCAGTATAGGCGTAGAAGGGCAGATTAACCTCACTATTGATGATCGCAATGCAATCGGAACCGGTGCTGCCGTAGCGGCTACGTATTATTTCAATTAACCCAATTGTTTTTCCGGCTGATGCAGCAAGTGAGCAGGCCACTATACAGGCTGCCCATTCATGGTTGTTTGTAACTCTTTACACTGTAAAAAGTTAAGCTACACTTTTGTATTTTCACAGAAGCCGGAAAGACAATTTTAATTTATAACTGAATCCATATGGAAGCTGATTCCACAAGTAAACTTGCCGTATTAATTGATGCTGACAATGCACAACCCTCTATTATAGAAGGCTTATTGGCTGAAATTGCCAAATATGGGACAGCCAGTGTAAAACGCATCTATGGCGACTGGACTCAGCCCCAACTGAACAGCTGGAAAAATGAATTGTTGCTGCATTCGATTCAGCCTATTCAGCAGTTTGGCTATACCAAGGGAAAAAATGCCACAGACAGTGCCCTGATCATTGATGCAATGGATCTTCTGTACACGGATCAGTTTGACGGGTTTTGCCTGATTTCCAGCGACAGTGATTTTACCAGGCTGGCTGCCAGAATTCGGGAAGCCGGCCTGGTCGTCTATGGGTTTGGTGAAAAGAAAACACCTGAACCCCTGGTGGCTGCTTGCGATAAATTTATTTACACGGAGGTGCTTCAGGAGGATACCAAAGATGAGAAGAAATCCTCGCGTCAGGTTAGCTCACAAATTCTCAAACAGGATACAAAGCTGGTGACCCTGGTCCGGAATGCGATTGATGCTTCATCGGACGAGAGTGGCTGGGCACACCTGGCCCCGGTGGGCAGCTATATAGCCAAACAATCTCCACAGTTTGACCCCAGAAATTACGGGTACCGAAAACTGGGTGAACTGATAGAAGCCATGAAGCTTTTTGAAATAGAAGAGCGGCCGGTTGGGCAAGGCCAGTCAAAAGCGATTTATGTGAAGGACAAGAGGAAATAGATTATTATGAATGCCAGTATCAATCAATCACTGCGTCATGTTCACTCGGTGTTCCTGCCGGTATTATTGTGTTTGTTTCTCACCGGCTGCTATCAACAGACTTCGCCGCCACAACATTATGATGTAAATCCGCTTGAAGCCTATTTGGCCGAACCTCACCCCTCCTATTCGTATGAGCTTAAACACACGGCTGATGGTGATGGATATACGACCTATGTCCTTAGAATGATCTCGCAGGAGTGGCTGACGGAAGATCTGGTCAATGAAACGGAGTGGTGGCACTGGGTCACCATGGTTGTTCCCGATCAACTAGATCATGATACCGCACTGTTATGGATTGGCGGCGGCACCCATTACAGTGAAATGCCTGAGGATGCCAATGAATTCATGCTCACCACGGCCCTTGAAACCAACTCTGTGGCCGTGAATCTGCACAATGTCCCCTATCAGCCGCTCTCATTTACAGGAGACACATTGGAACAGCGTTATGAGGATGATCTGATCGCCTATGGCTGGCGGGAATTTATGGAAGGCGGCGCAAGAGATGACGATGCCGTGTGGCTGGCGAGGCTGCCCATGACAACCGCAGCGATACGTGCAATGGATACCGTTACGGACTTCAGCGCTGCAAACCTGGATAAAACCATCGACCGGTTTGTGGTTGCCGGGGCATCCAAGCGGGGCTGGACGGCCTGGACAACCGGCATTTTCGACGACCGTGTGGTTGCAATCGCCCCTGCCGTAATCGATCTACTGAATATGCTTCCCTCCTTTGAACACCATTGGCAGGCATACGGGGAGTGGTCGCCGGCAATACGCGAATATGAACATGAAAAGATCATGGATTGGCAGCATTCCCGGGAATATGCCCGGTTGAGAGAACTTGTGGACCCCTACTCGTACCTGGATCGTTTGGAAATGCCTAAATTTATCGTCAATGCCAGCAGTGATGAATTTTTCCTGCCCGATTCCTGGCAATTCTATTGGGATGATTTGCCAGGAGACAAACACCTGAGGTACGTTCCCAATACCGGGCATTCTTTGAGTGGTACGGATGCCGTTCACAGCCTTATTTCATTTCATTACAAAACGATCAATGGCATTTCAATGCCGGAATTTCATTGGTCTGTAAACCAGGAATCCATTCGTATTGAAACGGATCCGGAGAACCCGCCTGAAAGTTTAAAACTTTGGAGAGCGGATAACCCCGAAACCCGCGATTTTCGTCTTTATGTGATTGACCGAACCTGGGAGAACCGGGAGATTCCGCTTCCGGGAAATGGAGTGATTGATGTAGAGCTCGAGATCCCCGGGGAAGGGTATTCCGCTTATTTTGTCGAGGCAAACTTTCCCGGTACTGAAAACCTGGATCTCAAGCTTACATCCGGAGTAGTCATCCTGCCGGACACCTATCCCCATGAGCCTTTCGAAACTGATAATCCGATGGGCACTCCCAAATAAAAGATGCAAAGCATTTATAACACATCACATATTTGACATATTTGGCAGAAAAATAATCCGTTGCACCATCTTAATAACCCGATGGAATCATCACTTGGCATAAACGGGTTTTCACCCATCTCCCGACAAAGATCTTCACCGGTTGTATCGTTGCTGCGATCCCATGGAAAATTTGGTTATGTTAATTGACCGGATCCTAACAGTTTCTTTCTTTTTAATTGAACAGATCACAATTAATCTGAGCATGAGAATCCAAAAAATACTTGAAACCTGTATGTATGCTGAAGATCTGGAGGCTGCGGCCAAATTTTATGGTGACATGCTCAAACTGGAACTGATTTCCTGGGAGGAAAACCGGCATATATTCTATAAATGCGGAGGTGGAATGTTGCTCATCTTTAATCCCGGCCACACATCTGCCGAACAGACGTTTGTCAACGGCTCTCCGGTTCCCCTGCATGGGGCAAAAGGTCCCGGGCATCTCGCACTTGCCGTGGAGGAGAATGATATCCCCCAATGGAAGGAAAGACTGATTTCTTATAATATTGAAATAGAATCTGAAGTGAATTGGCCAAATGGCTGTCATTCCATCTATTTCAGAGATCCGTCCGGCAACAGTGTTGAATTGGTCTCTTCAGGGTTGTGGGGGATGGACTAAACAGTACCAATTTGCACCAATTGATTTCCTGTTCATTATAATACAACTACTTTCAATAGACATAATAAATCGGTTATTTTAACCCGATTATAGGTTTTCTTGTTTTAAAACCCGCTCCATTATATGAATATATGAACAGAAATCGATTTGGAAAAAAGCATTGAAACATCAAAAATTGAACCTTATAGTCAGACTGGAATAGTTAGTTATGGAAAAAGAAGAACTGCGAGCCAAACAAACCCCCATCAAGCAAAAGTATAAAGAAGATCCCGGCAGTGCTTTAATAACACTAAAGGCCAGCTCCGAGCTTGGCGAAAACTTTACCTGCAAAGTCGATACCGGCAAGGCTATTGTGGAGGCCGGCCTCCACCCTGCCACCGGCGGCGACGGATTATCAGCCTGCTCGGGCGATATGCTGCTGGAAGCCCTGGCCGCTTGCGCAGGAGTGACTCTCAATGCTGTTGCAACTGCCATTGATGTGGATCTGCGTCATGCAGAGGTTCATGCGGAGGGAGATCTCGATTTCCGCGGGACTCTCGGCGTGTCCAAAGAGGCCCCGGTCGGTTTTCAATCCATCCGGCTCCATTACAAACTCGATACCGATGCCACACATGAACAGATTGATACACTCCTGAAATTGACCGAACGCTATTGTGTCGTTTTCCAGACCCTGAATACTCCTCTGGAAATTAATGTGAGCCATTCCCGATAAAATGGTATGAATTTCCCGGTCAGTTGGTCGTTCCACAAACAGCAAATGTAAGAACAATCGCAGGATTATATCACCTGCACAGGTAAATTTATTCAGGTTTCTCCACATTCGCCTGGGCGTGTACACTCCCCGTCGTGCGTTGATACACAAATATACAGTTGTTCTACTCCTATGGCTGAATGCAATTCTGATGCGTTAAATAAATAATGATCTAACGCCGGCATTGAAGCCGCCCGCATTACTCCATCACCCGGACAGTTATACAGCCCTGTCCTGCATGGAACAATTCCCAGCACCGGCAGTACGTTGCATAAAGATA
>SKRC01000190.1 GCA_007118695.1 Balneolaceae bacterium
ACGGTCACCTGAGCCGCTCATCACTTGAAGAGAACCGGACCGGAAAATCTCTGGCAAAAGGGGAGCCATTTGCGACAATTGGCCGGGTTGAAGAAAATGGCCGGTGGGAGCCGCACCTGCACTACCAGCTTAGCTGGATCGATCCCGGCCAGCCTGATATGCCGGGTGTTGTATCGGAGGACGAGCTGCCCGAAGCACTCCAAACCTATCCGGATCCGAGAATTGTACTGGGAAAGGTGTATTGATGTTTCCAGTTTACAAGCAACAGATTTGAAATCTGTTGTATTCATGGTCATCTATATTTTAATCGTTCTATCACTAAGTGTTTTATAAATTTTATGAAACCCACACTGATATGAGGTCTGATCAAAAGAACATAGTAGAATAAACGCTATCAACATAAACACTATTCCAAAACTTACCCCAATATTTTAGGTAAATCCAATCCCAAACTGCATCAGTTCAAGGCCGGTGAGTGGCGGATCGGTTATTTTGCCTGGATAGCGCCTGAAAAAATTGTTCAAACCATCTCCCATCCCGTATAACTTGAAATCGGGAATGCCAAAAACGCGTTTTTGCTTAATCAACGAAGTAAGATATTATATTGTAGTAGTTTGAAATTAGAAAATTTTTTTTTGGGGTAAGCTTATAGTGATTTTGTCAGGGAAACAATCTTGGTAGATTGATTTATATGCAAGCATTTTTGTTGCAAATGAAAATTGCTTTTAATCAGGTGTATGTCAATTAAATCTATTATATCTTCAATATTTACAATAATATACACTTTTTAGTATAAATACAAGCAATCTATACCAAAAATATGTCTATTAGCATTGTCATGATCTAAAAACATTTGGTTTTGTATTTGAAATAATAAAAAAAAAGACTTAACATTCAACTTTATTAATTCAATATGGATTCAAATAAAAAAAGTACTTGAGTCTTGTCGAATTATTATTTTTATCATCATCTATTCTAAATATTAACTAAGACTTAAATGAGGTCATAAATGTACAAACTGTTACTATTGATTATAGTGTGTACCCTGGCTAATGCAAGCTCAGTCTTTGCACAAGCCAATATAACGGGGACGGTCACAGATTCTGAATCAGGTGATGTAATACCTGGCGCAAATATATTTCTGACAGAGTTGCAGCGCGGAGCGGCCACTGATGCAGATGGAAGTTACGTCATTTCAGGTGTACCCGAGGGTACATATAGAGTAGTAGCCACTTTTGTTGGTTATGAAAGCTTCACTTCAACCATAGAAGTCGGAGCGCAGAATGTGGAGTTTAACATTTCACTCAGAATGAGTGTACTCGGCCTGGAAGACGTGGTTGTAACGGCTTTTGGTGTGCAAAGAGAGCAGCGCTCCCTGGGTTATGCATCACAAAGTATATCATCAGATGCTGTAAGCAGAATACGTGAAACCAACTTTGTAAACACATTGCAAGGAAAAATGGCCGGTGTGGAAATTACCGGTTCAAGTGGTTCCCTTGGCGGGTCATCCAGAATTGTATTGAGAGGCGTTAGTTCGCTTTCAGGCGAAAACCAGCCTCTCTTTATTGTGGATGGTGTTTATATCGATAACAGTAACTTTGATGCAGGTTCAGAGTTCGGACAGGGTGCTGACTATGGTAACGCAGCTATGGATATCAACCCGAATGATATCGAGTCTATTACCGTACTGAAAGGCCCGAATGCAGCAGCATTGTATGGTTCAAGGGCTGCTAACGGTGCCATTATTATCACCACCAAAGATGGCCGTGGAATGGGACGTGAAGGAATCGGAATTACTGTTAATTCAAATGTAACATTTGAAGACATCCTGATACTACCCGACATGCAAAATGAATATGGCCAGGGCCAGAGAGGTCAGTTTGATTGGGTTGACGGCCGTGGCGGTGGTACATTTGATGGTGGTGATGAAAGCTGGGGCCCTCCGCTTGATGGCAGGATGATCAACCAGTGGCCGGACGGATCATCCCGTGAATGGGTAGCACGCCCCAATAACGTTCGTGATTATTTCGATACCGGCGTTTCATTTGATAACAATATTACGCTGGCAGCTAGTTATGATCAGGCAAATTTCAGGCTTTCATTATCCGATCTTCGCCAGGATGGTATGTTCCCTGCTGAGTCACTTGACAGAAACACAGTTGGACTGAATGCAGGTGTTCAGCTTAGTGATGATCTGAGAATAGATGCCCGGGCCAACTATTTTAGAATGCTTGGAAAGAACCGCCCATCTGTAGGATATACTGGTGATAATCCGATGCAGCAGTTAACGCAGTGGTATGGGCGCCAGCTCGATACTCAAAAATTGCGTGAAAACTACATCGACGAGAACGGAAGGCCTATTAACTGGAACTATAACTTTTTTGACAACCCGTTCTGGGTGCAATATCTGAATGGTAACCAGCAGGAGCGCGATCGTTTTCTCGGTAATGTAACAGCCCGTTACAATGCTACGGAGTGGCTTGCTTTATCTGGAGTTATTGGTACCGATACCTATGCAGAACGACGTTCTGACTGGACGGCTGTGTTCTCGGTAACCGATCCGGATGGGCGTTATTTTCAGAATGTCAGAAATGTCAATGAATTTACAGCCAATTTTATGGCTGAGCTTGAACAAGATTTGACAGAGGATATCTACTTGGCTGCAAGAGCAGGTACAGAGGTTCAGACACGCTCTTACCGGTTTAATTCTGCAGAAGCCCCTGGATTAAACGTACCTTATGTCTACACGATTTCCAACTCATCTGTCCGTCCGAATGTAAATGATTTCCGGTCTGAGAAGAGAATTAACAGTCTTTTTGGTTCTGCCACACTCGGGTACAGAGATTTTCTCTATCTGGATGTAACTGCCAGAAATGACTGGTCATCAACACTTCCGGTACAAAATAACTCCTATTTTTATCCGTCAGCGAGCCTGAGCTTTGTATTTACCGACGCATTCAATCTGGATCTCGGTTGGCTAACCTACGGTAAACTGCGTGGAGGCTGGACAAAAGTGGGTAATGATACGGAACCTTACCAATTGCAGGCTGTTTTCAATGCTGCAAGTCCGTTCGGTGACACACCTTCATATTCACTATCAAACACGATTCCTAACACAGAACTCAAACCGGAAGAGATCTACTCAATCGAAGTTGGCGGTGAATTCCGTTTCCTGAACAACCGGCTGGGGCTCGATGTTACCTGGTACGAGCAGACATCGAAAAATCAGATTCTGGCGGCTGATATCTCAAGGGCTTCCGGTTATTCGCAGCAATTTATCAACGCAGGCGAGATCCGAAACAGAGGTATTGAGATTGCCGTGGATGCAACTCCTGTACAAAGAGGTAATCTGCTTTGGAATCTGAATGTCAACTGGGCAAAAAATAACAATGAGGTAGTTTCTCTTATAGATGGATTGGATTCATTTATCCACTACGGCTCATGGGATGTGACTTCCGAATCACGTCCTGGGCAGGAGGTAGGAACTCTGTATGGCCGTGGGTTCCAGCGGGATGATAATGGAAATATCGTTGTGAATGCATCAGGTATTCCAATTGTTAATCCCGAAATCAGGCCGTTTGGCAGTTACCAGGCTGACTGGACAGGTGGTATCATGAATACATTCAATTACAGGGGGGTTTCATTAAGCTTTCTGATTGATGCCAAATATGGTGGTAAACTTACATCAACTACATATATGTTCGGCCGTTACACCGGTATCCTGAAAGAAACCCTTGAGGGCCGCGAAGGAGGTTTGGTATTTGATGGCGGCCGATGGGCCGATGGAGCCGTTAAACAAGACGGTACACCTAACGATATCGTAGTCGATGCCCAGGATTTCAATGAAAGAACGTTCTTCGGTAACGCTGAATCACACATTTTCGATGCAACCTATGTGAAGCTTCGGGAATTAAGATTCGGTTATGAATTGCCAATTGGTTGGTTGACTGAACTTCCATTCAGGTCAATTGATGTTGCATTAGTTGGCCGAAATCTTTGGATCATCCATAAGGAAGCTCCGCACATTGATCCGGAAACGGCATTCAATAGTGGAAACGTACAAGGATTTGAATCCAACCAGTTCCCATCAACTCGCAGCATTGGTTTCAATGTTCGATTCACTCTCTAAGAATCTGAAAAAGGATATAATTATGATATTTAGTAAAAATCTATTCAAATATATCGCAGCCCTGCTTGTTGTGGGCGTACTATTCAGTTCTTGTGATGCAGGCCTGGACGGGTTAAACGACAACCCGAACGCACCTACAGATGTTCCTGTAGAACTGATCCTGCCACAGGCAATTGAAAATTCGATGAACCGCATGTACAGCATGAGCGGTGTCAACGGATATATCGGAGCCATCTGGTCACAGAGTTTTGCCAAAGTTCAGTACACTGATGAAGATCGCTACGACTTCTCGGGCCGAATTACACTGATCAACAATATCTGGCAATCCTACTATGCAACAACCTTAAAGGACCTTAACATCATCCGGCAGAAAGCAATTTCTGACAACAATCCGAATGCT
>SKRC01000167.1 GCA_007118695.1 Balneolaceae bacterium
AACACGACCTGTACGCCATCACTGACGAGGTGTATGAGTATATGACCTATGAGGGGCGCTCCCACATCTCCCTGGCCTCACTGGATGGGATGTTCGGGCGGACGCTGACGCTTTCCAGTTTTTCCAAGACCTTTAATATGACCGGCTGGCGGCTCGGCTATGCCACCGGACCGGAAGAGATCATCGAGAAGATGGGGCTGCTGAGTGATCTTTTTTATATCTGCGCTCCCACGCCCCTGCAGTACGGGCTGGCAGACGGTTTTGCCACCGGGCGCACCTATTATGATCAACTGCTCGAGGATTACACCCAAAAGCGGGCCCTCATGTGCGAGACTCTTGAAACGGCAGGATTTGAGGTCCCCTGGCCGGAAGGCGCCTATTACGTTTTCGCCAGTTTCAAACCGCTGCGCGACAAACCCGGATTCGCCAACGCCCGGCAGGCCTGCTCCACGCTGATCGACCGGGTTGGAGTCGGGTCGGTTTCGGGCGGCTCCTTTTACACCAATCCCGAAGACGGCAAATACCTGCTGCGGTTCTGCTTCGCCAAGAAAGAGCATGACCTGAAAGAGGCGTGCAGGCGAATTACCGGCCTGGACTTAGGCTAAGAAGACTCTTTTCATTGATCTACGGTTTTTGAGTTTTGATTCCACGGCTTGACGGACTTTCATGTAAAACCAAACTTCCCGGAAAGTTCATGAATGGGGAGAAGCTGCTTTTTATAGCGGTCGCCGGCCCTGCAGGGTATGGCAGAGTCGAATAAGAGCCGCTACTCCGGCAGGGATGGGATGCATCAAATGAAAACTGCCACCACAGCTGTGTGGACAGGTGTGTGATCAACAGCCTTTAACATTTCCCTGCGGCATGAAATGCACTGGATTGTCTGAGCACATTGTCGTGGTTTCGCCACTCCGGCATAAACCGGTCCATATAGGCATAAAAACGGCGGTTGTGCAGGCGCTCGAGCAGGTGCGTCATTTCATGAACCACAACCAGTTCCAGACAGCAGGGCTCTTTTTTTGCCAGCTCCAGGTTCAGCCAGATCCGTTTCGCGCGAATGTTGCAGCTGCCCCAGCGGGTCTTCATCTGCCTGACACCCCAGTCGCTGACCTTCACCCCCATCTTCTTCTGCCATTTCTCAATCAGCCGGGGAATTTCGTCTTTCATCTCCGCCCTGTACCACTCCTTCAGTACGTTCTTGCGTTTCTCCCCGCTGCTCCCCGGCCGTACGCGCATGTCAATAGTGTTCGTCTGATGGTTGACGTAGACTTCCGGCGCCGCATGATGCCAACCCAGGCTGAGCTTATACGCTGTTCCCCAGATAAAATGAGTTTCACCGGTTACATATTCCGGGGCCGGCCGGTTGTTTTTGGGGATATATCCGTTGAGCTGCTTTTTGATCCACTGTTTTTTCGACAGTGCAAACTCCCGTATCACTTCCTCCTTCAGGTGAATGGGGCTGGAAATCCGGACCCGTCCCTCTGCCGGATTCACCACCAGGCGCAGGTATTTCACCTTCTTCCGGGTTACCTCGATCCGGATGCCGGATATGGTAATTTGAGACGTCAATTCTAAACAGGTTAGGGGGTTCGGGGTATTCAGCAATATGCCTGAAGGTACGAGAATCCCGGAAAGGATCGAACAGCCAATTTTACCCAATTGAGACTTCCAGGGCTTTTAAGCAGATAGATTTCAAAAGACCAGGTCGAATCAATATGGTTTAAAAAACAGAGTGCAATCAACCGGGATTCTTTTACCTGTTTCATGATCACAAACTTGTATAAAGGGAAGAGTCTCATTCTCCGTCATTTTAACATTTGAGTCATGAAATCAAAATAATTTTTTCTAAAACCTTGATATTCCGCTGTTTATACATTTAATTCATAGTGCGGGGTTTGATAATGGCAATGTGTCAATTTGCCTTTTCTATTTCAGCGCTTTTTTGAAATTACCCCGTCAGGAAGTTTTTCATGAACAAATTCATTCGTTATGAAAGAACTGAAGCCGTTATCCAAACAAGCCTTACCTGGAGCCCTTGAGAAAGCCCGTCACTACCGTCTGCTCAATCAACCCTGGCAGGCTGAAAGTATCTGCCGGGATATTCTGCAGGCCGACCCCGGCAATCAGCAGGTTATATACACGATGATCCTTTCCATTACGGATCAATTTGAAGGCAAAGTTAAAAAAAGCTTGTCCAAAGCGTTAAAACTGGTGTCGGATTTGAACGATGAATATCAAAAAGAATATATCACCGGCCTCATATATGAACGCCAGGCGACAGCGGCTTTCAAGCGTCAAACCCCGCGGGCCGGCTATATCGCGTATGAATATGTCAACAAGGCTATGGATCATTATGAAAATGCCGAGAAAGTTCGGCCGGAATCCAATGATGAATCAATCCTGCGGTGGAATGCCTGTGTGCGATTTTTGAACCAGAATGAAATCAAGCCGGCCCCGGACACGGAACATATTGAGCCTTTTTTGGATGTTTAATCCTTGGATTGAAACCCAGGATTAAATGGATGAGAGCACCGGTTCATCAGGCTTAAGATTTTAAATACTGAATGGTTGATCAATGGATCACTGTGTTGTCAGTTGTAAGGTTTTGAATTAGTTATATCCATTTACAGGCTGCAGCGCCGCCCCTCTGATGGCGCGTTGTCAGTCAGGCCGTAAAGATCAAATAATCAAACTAACTTAATGCGGAGACTGTCACATGGCACGTTATGGACCCAATGAACATGATGTTCTGATTGTGGGAGGAGGAGGCGCCGGGCTGCGCGCGGCGATTGCGGTAGCCGAAACCGATGCCGATCTGGATGTAGCGGTCGTATCCAAGGTGTATCCGATGCGCAGCCACACTGTTGCCGCCGAGGGGGGAGCCGCTGCCGTGATCAAGGAGAATGACAGCCTTGATGAACACGCCTACGACACCATCTCCGGAGGCGATTGGCTATGCGATCAGGATGCCGTCGAAGCTTTTGTGCATGAAGCCCCGGAGGAGATGCTTCGCCTCGAGCATTGGGGGTGCCCCTGGAGCCGGGAAGAAGATGGCAGCGTAGCCGTGCGCTCCTTTGGCGGGATGACCAACAAGCGCACCTGGTTTGCGGCCGATAAAACCGGCTTTCACATGCTTCACACCATGTTCCAGACCACATTGAAGTATGATCCGATCCAGCGATATGATGAATATTTTGTCACCAGGCTGCTGGTTGATGACGGCCGCTGTCAAGGTGTGGCCGCCATTGAACTGGCCACAGGCAAGGTGGAGGTCATTGCCGCCAGGAGTGTGATTTTGTGTACCGGCGGATGCGGGCGGGTCTTTCCATTTACCACCAATGGGAACATCAAATCGGGTGACGGGATGGCGCTCGCCTACCGCGCCGGTGTACCGCTCAAAGATATGGAATTTGTCCAGTATCATCCCACGGGGCTGCCGTTTACCGGACTGCTGATCACCGAGGCGGCCCGTGCCGAGGGCGGTTATCTGCTCAACAAGGATGGCTACCGGTATTTGCAGGATTATGATCTCGGCGAGCCCACAGAGAAACCTGTCCACCGCTCCATGGAGCTGGGCCCGCGGGACCGCCTGTCGCAGGCGTTTGAAAAAGAGGATCAAAAAGGCCGAACCATCGAGGGGCCGTACGGCTCCTATGTCCATCTGGATATTCAGCACCTGGGGGAAGAGGTAATCACCAAAAAACTTCCGTTTGTCCGGGAGCTGTGTCTGAAATATGAAAATATCGACCCGATCAGAGAGCTGATTCCGGTGCGGCCGGTTGTCCATTATATGATGGGAGGGATTCATACCGACATCAATGGGGCCACGCCACTGGAGGGACTTTTTGCTGCTGGTGAGGCGGCATGCGTGAGCATAAACGGGGCGAACCGGCTTGGATCCAATTCCCTGACCGAGCTGCTGGTGTTTGGCGGCAGAGCCGGGCGCGCGGCCGCCGAATACGCATCGCAGAAGAAAGAATTCAGCAGTGCCCTGCCGGCTTTGCAAACCGATGAGAGCAACCGGATCGAGGAAAACTTCTTTACCGATAAGGGAGGCAATCCCGATACGGTCTCCTCCATCCGGGAGGAGATGCATAAGACGATGGAGGACGGGGCTGGGATCTACCGCAGCGAGGCCTCGCTGAAAGAGTCGGAGGCGGTGATCAATGACCTGCAGGAGCGATTGCAAAAACTCTCGATCCAGGATCAAAGTTATACGTTTAATACCGAGCTGGTTTTGGCCCATGAGCTCTCGTATATGCTGGATGTGGCTGAAACGATTATCCAGTCGGCGCTGCAGCGGACCGAGTCGCGGGGTTCGCATCAGCGGACCGATCATCCGGACCGGGATGATGAGAATTTTCTGACGCACAGCCTGGCCTATAAAGCCGACCGGGGATCGCCCCGGATTGAGTATAAGCCGGTGACCATCACCCGCTGGCCTCCCGGGGAGCGGGTTTATGGCAGTTGACAGTTTACAGTGGCAGTGAACAGTGTTTCAGTAGGCAGTTGCAGTTGCAGTT
>SKRC01000307.1 GCA_007118695.1 Balneolaceae bacterium
CCATACTCTTCCCGGGCGATCCTTTCCAAAAGGTCGGGGTTATTCCGCAGATACTCCAATTTTTGCTCGAGTTCAGCGGTATCCTCGCGAAGCTGCTCCGTGCGCTGTTCGAGTTCCGTTTTCCGTTGGTTTAACTCAAAACGGGTATAAAGGCTGTATGTATCGATAAAAAGAAACCATACCGCTACAAAAGCAACCAATATGGTTGCCAGGAAAGATTTTTTCCACCGTAAAGGGTTGAGATACTGAACGTTCATGTAGTAACAGCCGTGATGATGTTATTGCATTCTAAATTAAACCAAATCAGGGCTATTTACAAGAGATCGTACAAGACTCTGTTTCCGGCACAAAAAAATAACCCCTACCGGGTATCAGCCGATAAGGGTTAATCAAGAGAGAGTCAAAATAAAAGCGTAAATATCACTACAAATCGTTGCGTGAATCGGGTGGGATTCGAACCCACGACCCACGGCTTAAAAGGCCGTTGCTCTGCCAGCTGAGCTACCGATTCAGCCTTTATTTCAAAGAATTCCAAGATACGGCTTTCGGTAACTCAAAATCAAACAAAATTCGACCCCGTCATTTTTCCTTGCTCGTCTGTGGGCAGGAAGTGCAATAGAAACTATTCTGCATTTCGGGGTAATGTTCAACCATCATGAGAACACATACATTTATACAACGAACAAAAGTCCCTTTCATTTTTATCGAATCAAAAATAAAAAAAATCCGTTATATCGTCAAATGGCGGAACCATTTCAGTTAGTCATTCTACTGTTTTATATTCTTCATAACATTAATAAAAAAATCTGGGATTTATGGCAACTGTTTTTAGCAAAATTATCCGTGGTGAAATACCCTGTTATAAAGTAGCGGAAGATGAACGGCATTTTGCATTTCTGGATGTCAATCCGATCGCTGAAGGGCACACACTGGTAGTGCCTAAAAAGGAAATCGACTATTTTTTTGACTTGCCTGAATCGTATTTGCAGTCTACCATGTCATTTGCAAAAAAAGTGGCAAAGGGAATTGATAAATCACTGAAACCCCTTCGAACCGGTGTTATTGTTCAGGGTCTGGAAGTGCCACACGCGCACGTTCACCTGGTTCCGCTCTATACACATTCTCAAAGTATGTCTCTGTCCAATACCGTGGATGTGAGCAAAGAGCGGATGACAGAAATTGCCAATTCTATAGCCGGAGAGGTACATGTGGGCTAAAAAGATTAATGAACGCCTGTTTTTGGGAAATCGGCCAACCGGTGAAAATTCTAATACCTGAACAATGAAAATCCTGATTTTGAACGGGCCAAATCTGAACCTGCTGGGGAAGAGAGACCCGGATACCTACGGCCCGGAAACCCTTGAGAAAATTCGCATGAATATTGATGCGGCATTCCCTGATGTTGAACTCGTCTGGTTTCAGAGCAACCACGAGGGGGAATTGATCGATCAAATCCAGCAGGCACAACAGAACGGTTTCCACGGAATTGTGGCCAACTGGGGGGGATATACGCATACGTCGGTGGCCATCCGGGATGCACTGGAAGCGGTGGACCTGCCCAAAGTGGAAGTGCATCTGTCCAACATTCACGCCCGGGAAGAGTTTCGTGAAACTTCGATTACCGGAAAAGTGATGAACGGTATCATTACCGGTTTCGGATCAAACAGTTATATTTTGGGTATCCAGGCGGTTAAGCTGATGACGAATAAAGACTAACCTTTTGCAAAAACTCCGCGAACTTTTTTCCGATACACTGGTCTACGGGATCAGCAATGTATTCTTTAGATTTGTGAACTACTTGCTGGTACCTTTCTACACAGGGGTGTTCGAACCCGCACGTTACAGCATTATTGTAGTGGTGTTTGCGGCTATTGGCTTTCTGAATGTAATTTTTACGATGGGAATGGAGTCGGCCTACCTGCGTTATGCAAAAGACCGCGATGAAGCGCCCCATGTGTTCAAGACCCTTCAGGTATCGTTACTTGGAATGGCTACCCTTTTTGTGATGATCCTCTGGCTGCTGGAACCATTTGCACTGCCACACCTGAACCTGGACGATCAGACCGCCGGGATTTACCTGATGATGCTCGGTATACTTTGGTTTGATACGCTCTCGATCGTCCCGTTCGCCGAGCTGAGACTGGTTCGCCGTACCTGGCTCTTTGTCACCATCAAGGCTATCCACGTTGTTCTCAACCTGTTTCTGAATTTTTACCTGATCCTGGTGTTGAATTTCGGCATCGAAGCCGTTTTTATCGCCAACCTGACGGCTTCAGCCGCGGCAACGGTTGTCATCTGGTTTTTTACATTGCCGCTGATGAAGGGCAAATGGAATCGCAACTGGATGCAGAAGGCGCTCCACTTCGGCTGGCCGTTTGTGCCTGCCGGCCTCGGATATGCGGTAAATGAACTGATCGACCGGTTTTTCCTGAACATGATGGAGCCGGGACAGGTTCATGCTTTATACGGTGTGGCGTTTACCCCGGAAGATATCGTGGGCATCTATGGCGCCTGTTACAAGGTAGCGGTCTTCATGCTGCTGCTTATTCAAATGTTCCGCATGGCCTGGCAGCCGTTTTTTATGCGCGTTTCCGACGATCCGGATGCCCCACAGTTATTTGCCCGTGCATTCACATATTTTAATCTCGCCGCTGCTGCTCTCTATCTGATGGTCGGCCTGTTTGCTCATGAAATTGTAGCCATTCGCATTCCTTTTACAGACGCTACCCTCATCAACAGCAGGTATTGGATGGGCCTCGAGATCGTGCCTCTGCTGCTGCTTGCATACTGGTTCCACGGCTGGTACATCAACTTTTCGGCCGGAATCTTTATCAGTGAGAAGACCAAAGTGCTGCCAAAAATTATGCTGATCGGCGCGGCGATTACCCTGACAGCCAACTTTCTGCTCGTGCCGGTTTTGGGGATGATGGGGGCAGCCTGGGCAACGGTTATCAGCTACGGCGTGATGGCGCTCAGCCTGTATTATTCTAGCACCAGGGAGTTTTATGTTCCATACAAACTCAGTTTCGGCCTGATTTTGATGGTCATTATGGTTACAGCCGTGTGGAGCGTACCGATGCTGAGCGGCCTGTTCGAAATGAACGAGCTGACCGTGAAGATCCTCCTGTTTGCAGGCGGATATGCAGGGCTGGGACTGGTTTTGGTGAGGTTGCTGAAAAAAGATAGCGGCAGGTGAAGCATAACAGTGAACAGTGTGTCAGTGTGCCAGTGTGTCAAAAGGGAGCGTTGATACAGGTATTTTATGAATAACTGGTATTTGCCTTCAAAAATGGATCTATTTTCTATTATTTCCGGCGATGATGATGCGTATCATCCAATTCGTAATTGATTTTATCTCATAATACCTTCCCAGCAATGCTCACCCATAAAAAAACCCGTCAGCTCAGTCAAGCGGACGGGTTCATCGACGATGGTATTCAGAAAATTTTACAGTTCCAGGCTCTGTGGAAGCAGAACCTTGTCGATTACATGTATCACTCCGTTGGATGCATATACATCGGTTGCCAATATGGTAGCAAAGCCATATTTGTCATTACCTATAAATGCATTGCCATTTTCTGTTTTTACAAATGCAAAGTCTTTCTGCAAAGTGTTGACTCGTCCCGAAGCCAAAACAGATTTCGCCATACGTTTACCGGGAGCAACGTGATAGAGAAGGATTTCGGTTACGAGATCTTTGTTTTCCTCAACCAAAAGTTCTTCTGCAGTAAGCCCCAATGCCTCAAGCAAATCAACAAATGCCTGATTTGTCGGTGCAAAAACGGTCAGTTGACGTTTTCCGTCCAGTACTTGATCAAGGCCGGCAAAAAGTACTACCTCTGCCAGAATTGAAAAATCATCGGTACCAGCAGCAATTTCCAGAATGGTATCAGAATTTTGAACAGGTGAAGCGTTAGCTATCATCTGGGATGAAGTCTGAGATTTCAGATTCAGATCGGAATCTGACGGGTTATTGGAATCTGCGATATTGTCGCAAGCTGTGAAAAGCATAAAACTGAATAGGAAAGTTGAAATAATGATTCGGTTTGACATAAAAATACCTCTTAAGATTTATTTTTAATTTATGATTTAATCAGATAGGATCTCTACATGATGGAGGGTAACTACTGCACAGTTTATTTTCGTTCCCGGCCAGAGACTATATTTTTCTTATTCTCATCTCTGAACGTTCAATACTCAATACTCAATACTCAATACGACAACATTCAACATTCAATGTTCAGGTTGTCTCGCTTGATGCTTTGAGTGTTGAGTGCACTCCGAAAAGTCGAAACTGGGGGATTTCACCCCTTTATATCGGCTATAAAGGCCATTTTTATTGCCAAAATAGACTTATCGGAGTAGGCTCAATCTTGAATCTTGAATCTTGAAACTTGAGTGTTTAAAAAAAACAAAAAAGGCTCCTCCAATGGAGGAGCCTTTCCGGCAAGTAGTGAAGAGCTATTTGTCTTCTTTTGTTGCGATTTAAAGCTTATTTGTTCATCAGCTTTTTGAAGTCTTCAAGCACAGAACGTACCGAAGCGGCTGATTCGTCTAAAAGTTCGGATTCTTTTTTGTTTAAATCAACCTCCAGGATCTGTTTGATCCCGCCGTGGCCCAGTTTTACTGGAACGCCCACATAGAGATCCTCAATGCCATACTGGCCAGTCAGCCATGCGCAGCAGGGAAAGATCCTGTTTTGATCGAGAAGGATAGCTTCCACCATTTGTGCCGCCGCCGCCCCCGGCGCATACCAGGCGGAGGTTCCCATCAACCCAACGATTTCGCCGCCGCCTTTCTTCGTACGCTCCACAATGGCGTCCAGTTTTTGTTCGTCGATTAACTGGGTAACCGGTATGCCGGCAACCGTGGTATAACGGGGCAGCGGAACCATCGTGTCGCCATGCCCGCCCATCAGCAGCGCCTGGATATCCTTGGGAGATACTTCCAGCTCCTCAGCCAGGAATGCCCGGTAACGGGCCGTATCCAAAATGCCGGCCATACCCATCACTTTGCTTGAATCGAGGCCGCTTTCTTCGTAGGCGACATAGGTCATCACATCCAGTGGGTTGGAGACGACAATAATAATCGTATCGGGTGAGTATTTGACCAATTGCCCGGTAACCTGTTTCACGATATTGGCATTGATCTCCAACAGATCATCCCGGCTCATTCCGGGCTTTCGGGGGACACCGGCCGTGATAACACAAATATCCGAGTCCCTGGTATCCTTGTAATCCACGGTGCCCGTCAACTTTGTGTCGAAGCCGTGCACAGGTGCAGACTCCCATTGATCGAGCGCTCGTCCTTTGGATGGATAAAAGGTTTTGTCGTTCTCTTTCCTTTCAATATCTACCATGATTACTTCTTTGGCAAAATCACGTTGAGCTACGGTGAGGGCTACAGTTGAACCAACATTCCCCCCGGCTCCTACTACAGTTACTTTCATATGGATAGCTGTCTTTGGTGTTAATATTAAGTGTTAATTTTTTACTGATAAATCAGACCCAACGGTCTTACCGGTTGCTGTGCTTCTAAACAAAGTTACAAAATCCGGCCGGGTACTCTCACAATCCGATGTTCGTGTGAATCATTCAGGGTTTTCCGCTTTTCCCTTCATATCCCACACTCAGGAATGTTTGCGAGAATCCATACCCCACATCAGTTTGGTCCGTAACGTATCAAAGTAATTCTGTCCTTTCAACTGAATAATCTGAACGGAATGGTTTGATTTTTTTATTTCAACTTCCAGTACATCGTCTTCCACTTCCATCACTTTACCATCATGGGAAAACAGTATTTGCTCGACACTTTCGTCAACCCTTACCGTCAGTTTTTTGTCGGATGGCAGTACGAGCGGCCGTGTTGTCAACGTGTGCGGATTGATCGGTGTCAAGACCATAACCGGCGTCCCGGGCATTACAATCGGCCCCCCGGTAGACAGGTTGTAGGCCGTTGAACCGGTCGGGGAGGCGACAATGAGTCCGTCCGACCAGTATCGGTTAATAAACTGATCATCATATGTGGCTGTAATGGTTACCAGTGAAGTCGTATCCTTTTTTGTAAACAGAAATTCATTCAGTGCATAAAAAGTCTCATTGCCGTTTATACTGGCCTCGAGCATGGTGCGCTCGTCAATTCTGTAATCACCATGTTTTACTGCAGTCAGTGACTCCTCAATCTGTTCCTGCTGAATGTTGGCCATAAAACCAAGGCGTCCGCAATTAACCCCCAAAACAGGAGTATTGGCCTCAATGGTAAGCTGCGCAGTATATAAAATGGTTCCGTCACCACCGATGGCAATAACCACATCAGCCCTGTTGACAGCTTCCTGATCGTTATCCACTATCGTGCAGGAGTTATCCTGGTCTACTCCATCGATGTCAAAAAGCGATTGCCGGGCAAAACAACCTGAATGGTTAACCTTGCACCAGCTCAGAACAGATTTCAGGGGTGGCGCAACGATATACTTATCGGGATGGGCTATGATGGCAAAATTCATCGTTTTTCTGTTCTACGATTCATGTCCGGCTCCTTTCAATCCTTTTAACCCTTTAACGGCTTTCTGACTCAAAAGATTTGTTTCGTACGACTGTACCCGTCCGTGTTTCCTGCGATGCCGCTCGAGGGCAAGATCGATGAGCTCATGGAGCAGCTCGCTGAAATTCATGCCCGATTCTTCCCAAAGATAAAAAGAAAATGAACCCGGTATCGTGTTGATCTCATTAAAAAAGTACTCCTGGCTTTGGCTGTTGACAAGAAAATCGAGCCTGGCCACGCCGGAGCCATTTAAAATGGTAAATACTTTTTTAGATGTATTTTGAATTTTTGAGGTCAATTCAGCAGATATGTCGGCCGGGATTTCTCTCGCAGCTGATGCCATTCCTTTCGCCTCACCTGAATCGTTCATGTATTTATCGCTGAATGAGAGCAATTCCTCCCTGCCGAGTGGCCTTTCGCAAACACTTGTCCGGCAATCTCCGGCAGACCCGAGAACGGCACAATTGATTTCCATCAGCGGATGCACAGCTTTCTCTACCAGTACGTGTTCATCGTACCTGAATGCAAGCTCAATGGCCGGGATCAATTTCTTCTGATCTTCTGCAACCGATACGCCGATACTGCTGCCCAGATGCACAGGTTTGACAACCACCGGATAACCCAGCTTCGAAATCTTATTCAGCACCGACTCGGAGTGATCAGCCCATTCGGATTCGTAGAAATGCACGTCATCGACTACATTGATTCCATGTGCACGGCAGAGCGATTTGGCTGTCAGCTTGTCCATGCCTGCTGAAGACGCCAGTACCCCACTGCCTGTGAAGGGAATGTTGTACATTTCACAAAGACCCTGGAAGGATCCGTTTTCTCCGTCCCCCCCGTGAAAAGCAGTAAGCATCACGTCGGCAGGGTGCGATATACTTTTTTTCAGAAATCCCCCCGGCATCTCTTTCAACACGGCCTTCCCCTGTTCATTCTGTGCCATCGAGCACGGTACACTGTTTTCGACGATTTTGTCGAGATTTTCAAAATTTTCCAGTTTCGACAAATACTCCCCGGTAAACCAGCGGCCGGATTTGGAGATATAGAGCGGCACAATCCTGTAAGAGCTATCCCTGAGGGCAGAGAAGGTTTGCATAGCTGTAATTACAGACACTTCATGTTCAGGTGAAACCCCTCCAAATGCAATTATTACAGTCTTTTTATCCATGGTTTATCTTATTAAAAAGGCGGATTTATGATACGAATTACACATATCAATTAGTAGGGAGTTTTCAGCCTTGAGCCGGATTGCAAACAATTTTATAATCTCATCTGTGTAGTTTGTGTTTCGTTCGTATCTTTACAGCTGAATCTTTTGAAGCAGACCAGCTGAATAGTCGTTACTCATATTTCGATCATGTCACAGAAACATATACTTGTCGTTGAAGATGAGGAGATGACAGCCCGTCTGATTGTCTATCGGTTAAAAGCTTTGGGCCATAGGGTGGAACATATGAACGACGGGATGGATGGACTGAAATACATCCTCGACAAACAGCCTGAGGTAGTGGTTCTTGATGTGATGCTTCCGGGTATGTCGGGTTTCGAGATTCTTGAAATTCTTCAGGATTCAGATGAGTTCGACATATCTGCTTTAAAGGTGATCATGCTTTCAACAAAACAGAAGGCAGAAGACATATCAAGAGGCTTTAACCTGGGAGCGATGGAATATCTGCCCAAACCGTTCAAAATGGATGAATTTCTTTTACGCTTAAATCGTATCATCAAACAGTAAACCTGCAATTTGACAGACTTATTAGACCGTTACGGGGAACAGTTCATGCTGATTACCGCCTTGATTCTGTTCATTCTTATGCTGCTGGTACTGGCCATCGCTTTTGTCAGCCGCTGGAGGCTCCGGAAAAAAGAGGCGTACCGGGTCATAAAATCGGAACAACTAAGCGAGCTGATCATCCGGTATGTAAGTGGAGAAATTGAAGTCACTGATATTGAGAAAAAACTGGAAAACCGTACCGATTACATCCTGTTACTGGAGCTGGTTACCAGGCTGGAACAATCACTTGACGGAGTTGAAGTGTTGCGGCTGCAGAAGCTGATGGATATTAAAAATAACCGCGATCACTTTAATAAATGGTTCGATTCCGATGACCCCATCCAAAAGGCCAGGGCGTGTCTGTATTTTGCAAAAAAAGCGAACATTCCGGCTGATAAATTGCCTGACCTTGTAAGCCTTTCTGCGCGCGAAGAACCGATGCTTTCCTATGCGGCAACGAGTGCTCTTATGGTTCACGGGAGCATGAAGGATAAGGCAGAATCTATCAATAATGTGTTGGTCAACAGCCGTATTTCAAAGATGGCTGTGAGTGATTTGCTGGTACAGATGACAAAACATGGAAATGAGTATCACGAAGAGGAAGCTTTTCTTTTGATGTCACTGGCCTCGGATAAGACAATACCACGGGAAAGGATAGCAATTTTGATTCAGGTGCTCGATGAGTTTGAATATCTGCATAGTATTGACTTCCTTTGGAACTTCTATCAAAAGCTGGACCTGGAGTCAGCACATCCTGAAGTACTTGCGGCGCTTTTACATGTGCTCAGCAAATTTGGATGGGAGGAGATTCTCGATGATGTTCACCAGTATTTTGCTGTATGTGATAAGCCGGAGCTTCGAGAAGAAGCCGCACGTTGTATGGGATTTTTCCGGAAAAAGGTATCCATACCGATTTTGGAGTGGTTGTTGAATGATCCCGACTACATGGTTCGGTATGAAGCTGCAAGGGCACTTAGCCAATACAAGCACCTGGATTTCAGGAACCTGAACCCCCCGGGGCTATCAGAAAAGGAATGGCATGACCTGTCCGGAGAAGTTCTGGCCGAATCAGAAGTCAAATACTGAATGGAACGATATGGAACATTTTTTTACCGTACTGGTCATCATCAATATCCTGGTTTTCTTCTATTTCATCCTTGTGAACGGTTCCTATATCGTTTTGATCATTCTTTCCTATTTCCAGACAAAACAATCAAGGGAAAAGGAGAATCTGTATGAGCTGTCCGGGTTATACGGTACAAACCTGTATCGAACGGTGAGCATCCTGGCCCCTGCTTTTAACGAAGAGCAATCGGTCATTGAGTCGACCCGTGCCCTGCTGAACCTGCAATTCAGTGATTATGAAGTGATCGTGATCAACGATGGCAGTACCGATCAAACCATGCAGAAACTGATCGATCATTTTGATCTGCGGATAGTGGAACGCCATGTTGCAAAACTGATTGATTGCAAACCGGTTAAAGCAATATACGGTTCACGCAAATACCCGAAGTTGATTGTTGTCGACAAAGAGAACGGCCGCAAAGCGGATGCCTTGAATGCAGGCATCAATGTCTCAAGAAAGGATTTGATCTGTGCCGTAGACTCCGATTCACTGCTCGAGGCTGATGTGCTTCGGCGTATGATGATGGCCTTTACGGAAAATCAGGAAATAATAGCAGTAGGAGGTGTGGTCAGGGTTGCCAATGGATGCAGTTTCAGGCATGGTGTGGTTCAAAATATCCGAACACCGAAAAGCTATTTTGGCAGAATTCAGGCGGTCGAGTATTTGCGGGCATTCCTGTTCGGGCGAACCGGCTGGGACTATCTGGATAGCCTGCTCATTATATCGGGTGCATTTGGTGTATTTGATCGAAAAGCGGTGATAAAAGTTGGCGGGTATTTGCACGAAACGGTGGGGGAAGATATGGAGCTGGT
Source organism: Balneolaceae bacterium (assembly GCA_007118695.1). GTDB lineage: Bacteria > Bacteroidota > Rhodothermia > Balneolales > Balneolaceae > SKRC01. The sequence continues at coordinate 10,256 of SKRC01000307.1, forward strand.
GGTGAGACTGCACCGGTACCACAGGGAAAAGGGGATTCCGTACCGTATCCGCTTTCTGCCAGAACCGGTCTGCTGGACGGAAGTGCCGGAGGATTGGCAAACCTTGAGCAGACAGCGTAACCGTTGGCATCGTGGGTTGGCCGATACACTTTTCAGGCACCGGGTCATGCTTTTTAATCCCAAGTATGGCCGCCTGGGTATGGCAGCCATGCCCTTCTTTCTCTTTGTGGAATTGATCGCACCGGTCATAGAACTCGGCGGATATCTTATTTTTCTGCTTTCATACCTGATAGGTGCAATTAATATCACTTTTTTCCTTCTATTTCTCACCGCTGCCATTTTACTTGGAGTGATTATGTCGGTGCTTGCTGTACTGATAGAAGAGCTTACATTTCGCCGTTATGATCGAATGTGGGATGTGTTGATACTGGTCGTTTATGCTTTTCTGGAAAATTTCGGCTATCGCCAGATCTATGCGTGGTGGCGCTTTAAAGGACTGATCGATTACTTTAAGGGTGATCTGGAATGGGGAGAAATGAAAAGAGGCGGGGCTTTCAAAGTCTCCTGAATGATCTGTTTTACTTGCTCAAATAGAGGTTTTTAAACTCATACGGTTTTTTGAAATGCTCATCATCAAAATCATCCATAAAATAGATGCTTTCACCGGTGGATTTCATTTCAGGGCCGAGTTCTTTTTTCACTTCGGGAAACTTGTCGAATGGGAAGACCGGTTCTTTGATTGCCCAGTTGGTGAGTTTTGATGTGAGGTCGAACTCTTTCAGTTTAGCGCCGAGCATCACCTTGACACCGATTTTGGCTTCAGGACGCTGGGTAGCCTTGGCCAGAAAAGGAATGGTGCGGGTAGAGCGGGGATTGGCTTCGAGGATATAGACAGTATTGCCTTTAACCGCATACTGCACATTCAGAAATCCGATGATACCCATGCTTGATGCAATCTTCTCCTGGTACTCTGCAATGGTTTTGAGCACATTATCATTGAGGGAATAGGTGGGTATCACAGCAGTAGAGTCGCCCGAATGCACGCCAGCAGGTTCAATATGCTGCATGATGCCGGCAATATGGAGCTGTTCGCCGTCATACACGGAGTCGACATCCACTTCAATGGCCTTATCCAGGTACTTGTCGATCAGAAAATCATTTTCCGGATGGGTTTTCAGGATCTGTTCCACATATCCTCGCAGTTCATCCTCTTTGACGGCAATACGCATTCCCTGTCCGCCGAGTACATAACTGGGCCGGATCAATACGGGAAATCCGATCCGTTTGGCTATTGTTACGGCATCGTCGGCCGTCCGGGCAGTGCCATATTCCGGGAATGGGATTCCAAGCTTTTTGAGAAACCGCGAAAATGAGCCCCTGTCTTCGGCAAAGTTAATCTTCTCGAATTCGGTACCGAATATTTTAATTCCGTGCTCCACGAACTTCTTGCCCAGCTTGAGGGCCGTCTGGCCGCCCACCTGGAGAATGATTCCTTCCGGTTTTTCATGTTCGATAATGTCGTACACCCGTTCCCAGAAAACCGGCTCAAAATAGAGTTTATCGGCAATATCGAAATCGGTGGAAACCGTTTCGGGATTGCAGTTGACCATAATGGCTTCATAGCCCATCTCCTGGGCGGCAAATACGGCATGGACACAGGAGTAGTCAAATTCAATACCCTGGCCGATCCGGTTCGGGCCGCTGCCAAGGATGAGTACTTTCTTTTTATCGGTAACCTCACTTTCGTTTTCCCCGTCGTAAGTCGAGTAATAGTAGGGGGTTTCGGCCGGAAACTCGGCGGCACAGGTATCCACCAGTTTAAATACAGGCGTGAGGGCCAGCTCTTTTCTTTTCTCTCTCACATCGTTTTCGGTAACCCCGTTGCCGCTGCGGCTCAGCAGCCAGGCGATTTGGACATCCGAAAAACCGGCTTCTTTCAATTCGAAAAGATCGTCGCGGTCGATGGTTTCGATCGTCTGCCCTTCGGTCCGGTTTTCAAGGGAAACCATGAACCGTATCTGCTGAAGGAACCAGGGATCCACTTTGGTGATGTCAGCGATCTCTTCAACGGATGCGCCCATTTTAAAGGCATTGCGGATTTGAAGAGAACGGTCCCAATAAGGCTTGAGCAGGCGTTCACGTACTGTTTTTCGGTCCGGATCCTCGTAGCCGTCAGCTCCAAGCCCTGCACGTCCTATTTCAAGCGACTGCCAGGCTTTGTTCATCGCCTCGGGAAAATTACGGCCGATCGACATCACCTCGCCAACGGCTTTCATCTGTGTGGTAAGCTCCTCATCCACCCCGGAAAACTTGTCAAAATTAAATCGCGGAACTTTCACAACCACATAATCGATGGAAGGTTCAAAACATGCCGATGACACCCCGGTGATCGGGTTTGGCAGCTCGTCGAGCGTATAGCCGACAGCCAGCTTGGTTGCTATTTTGGCTATCGGATAACCGGTCGCTTTCGATGCCAGGGCTGATGAGCGGCTAACGCGCGGATTGATTTCGATGGCAACAATTCGGTCGGATCCGGGCTCCACCGCAAATTGCACATTGCATCCGCCGGCAAATGTACCGATGGATCGCATCATCTTAATAGCCGCATCCCGAAGCTTCTGATATTGTTTGTCCGTTAGCGTCTGTGTGGGGGCTACCGTAACGGAATCTCCGGTATGCACGCCCATCGGGTCAAAGTTCTCGATGGAACAGATGATAACCACATTATCGTTCTTGTCGCGCAGCAGCTCCAGTTCAAATTCTTTCCACCCGAAGATGCTCTGTTCAATCAGCACCTGGTGAACCGGGCTCAACTCAAGCCCGCGCAATACTTTCCGTTCAAATTCATCTTCGTTCCAGACGATTCCACCTCCCGTTCCACCCAACGTAAATGAAGGCCGGATAACAATCGGGAGCCCTCCCAGCTCGAGGACAATCTCTTTGGCATCGAGCAGCGATTCGGCCGTTCGGCTTTTACACTGTTCAATACCGATCTCTTCCATCAGGTTACGGAACAGCTGCCGGTCTTCCGTGATATTGACAGCATCCAGGTCAACCCCGATGATTTTGATATTGTTTTTTTCCCAGAAATCCTCCTGGTAGAGATCCCGTGCCAGGTTGAGGGCCGTCTGACCGCCCATGGTCGGCAATACCGCATCGGGCTTTTCCTTTTCAACGATCTCTTTGATCGATTTTGTGGTAAGGGGCTTTAGATAAATAGAATCGGCCATCATGGGATCGGTCATAATGGTCGCCGGATTCGAGTTGATCAGGACCACATTATAGCCTTCCTCTTTCAGAGAGCGACACGCCTGGGTACCGGAGTAATCAAATTCACAAGCCTGTCCGATCACAATGGGACCGGAACCGATAATCAGTATTTTAGAAATGTCGTTGCGACGGGGCATGTAGTGTTAGTATTGAGTTGTTAGTATTGAGTACTGAGTAGTTGAGTAGTGGGTATTGGGTTTGGGTACTGAGTAGTTGTGAGTAATGAATCGGGAGTTGTGATTGTGAGTGATGTCAGGGTTAGACATTTTGTAATTTATTCAACCAGTTCTCCTTTGCCTTGCCGGACCATTTCCATGAAGTGGTCGAAAAGATAGTCCGAGTCGTGTGGGCCGGGAGATGCCTCCGGATGGTATTGGACAGACATTCCCGGAAAGTTTTTAAATCGAAGCCCTTCGATGGATTGATCATTCAGGTTGATATGGGTGATTTCCACTTTATTTTTATCAATCGAATCTTCATCGACTGCGAAACCGTGATTTTGTGTGGTGATCTCCACCAGCCCGGTATCCAGATTTTTAACCGGCTGATTGGCCCCCCTGTGGCCTACAAACATCTTACGTGTAGCTATGCCTTCCGAGAGTGCCATCAGCTGATGACCCAGGCAGATGCCGAAGATCGGTTTGCCGGTTGATTTGGCGTATTCGACCATCGGCAGACCGTAGTGGGAGGATGCGGTCGGATCCCCCGGGCCGTTGCTGAAGAAGAATCCGTCAGAATCCCAGGCTTTTACATCTTCCAGGTCGGCTTCTGCGGGAAAAATACGCAGAGTGCAGCCGCGCTGAACGAAATTGTTAATAATATTTTGTTTGATCCCGTAGTCGAATGCTGCAATTTTATAGGGACCGTCTGACGGTACGGTTTGTGCTTCTTTGCGTGTAACCCTGGTGGCCAGTTCGAGCCCTTCCATGTCATCCCACCCGGCGGCCATTTCAATCAATTCTTTTTCATTAAGTATCTCCGATGAAATAACGGCATTCATCACACCTTTGCTCCGTATATGGCGAACCAGTTTACGGGTGTCAACGCCGGTAATCCCCACCACCTCATTGATTTGCAGGTACTCTTGAAGGCTTCTGTCTGCAATGGGATTGCTGTAATCCCATGAGAAAGAGCGTACGATCAAACCGGCGATCATCACTTTGCGGGCCTCATCGTCCCTGGCCATCGTCCCGTAGTTGCCGATATGAGGATAGGTCATCATCATCAGTTGCCCGTAATAACTCGGATCGGTAAAGATTTCCTGGTAGCCGGTCATACTGGTGTTGAAGCAGAGTTCGCCCCCTGTGGTCCCTTTGATTCCGATGGAATAGCCGTGAGCAACAGTGCCATCAGACAGGGCCAGGATAGCTTGATTACGTGGATACAGCGTCATAAGTCAGTAGTGGGTTGTTGTGAAAATGGAAGTGACGGTCAAAAAAAATCCGACTACGGAACCCGTGTCGGATCATCTGAAATGTGTGCTTATATGTGGAAGAGTTTGGCGTGAACTCCTTCATTGTGTCGATTTTAAATTCGAGCAAATTTAAGGAGAGTCCGAATCAGTTGAAAGAAAAAAATCAAAAAATATTTGCCCACTGTCACCGCCCACCTGCCAACCGCAACTGCCACTGGTTACTGCCAACAGAACACCCCACAAATTGAAATGCTGAACGTACTTCTATTGTCTCTCCCGAGGGGGAGACATTCGTTGGGCGTTCAGCACAACGAATTGAGGGGTGTTCCCTGCAACTGCAACTGC
>SKRC01000149.1 GCA_007118695.1 Balneolaceae bacterium
AAATGAAATATGGGGCAGAAATGTATTCTGTCTTTTAAAAGTGGTAAGAATAGGTTCATCAATGTCGTCTAAAAACCCGAAAAGACAATCAATGTGCAATCATTGATTCATTTAAATATTTAGTAGAATAACAGCATGATTTACAGACTAATGACGTTTTTTATTTTTACGATTATGGCGACTTTACCTTTGTCTCTGGCAGGAGGCCACCCGTTAGCAGCCTCTGAAATCGAAAGCCCGGCAATCGACAACAAGGAAGTGGAGTCCTATGCTCACCTGTCGAAGAAACTGGTAAAAGCAGTTCGTGACGGAGAACCATATGAAGAGATTACACAGAAACTGGCAGAGGTAACCCCGGAAGAACTCCGCGAGGATTTAGCAAATTCATCGCACGACAAAGCTTTCTGGCTGAATATCTATAACGCCTATGTACAGATTCTGCTGCTGGATGATCCGGAGCTTTTTGAGGATCGAAACAGCTGGTTCGGATACAATTTTTTCTCCTCACCACAAGTGACAATTGCCGGCAAAAAACTCAGTTTTGATGATATCGAACATGGTATTATGAGGCGCTCCAAATTTAAACTCAGTTTAGGCTATGTGAGCAAACCGGAGTTGCTGGTGGATGATTTTATCCGAAAATTCTGGTGGGAAGAGGTGGACCCGCGTATTCACTTTGCCGTGAATTGTGGTGCGGCAAGCTGCCCCTATATCGCACCATTCGACCCGGACCGGGTTGAAGAACAACTGGAAATCGCAACCCGTCAATATCTTGCCGAAAACACCGACTATGATCCCGATGGAAACCGGGTTGAGGTCACACGGCTCATGAGCTGGTTCCGTGGTGATTTCGGGGGAGTTAGCGGGGCCATCCAGATGCTCAAAGATTACGACATCATTCCGGAAAACACCGATCCGTCGGTGGATTTCAAGGAGTATGACTGGACCCTGGAACTTGGCAACTACCAGGAGCTTTGACCGGTACCAAATCACCACAAAAAACCGGGCGGCCGCCAGGGCTGATTTGAAAGTATTCACTATGTAAACACAAGTGAAGATTGTAGATGTAAGACAATGCAGAGTGGCATCATCATTAGTATTAGAAGTTATTTGCAGGAGACCTGGCAAAACCGATTTGCAAAGCCTCCTTGTAAATGGGCTCAGCGTTTCCCGAACTAAAACTAACCCGTACATAAAATCAATAGTTAACTAAAAAATATCTTTATGAATATTTTAAATAAGTATGCTCACACAGCTCATTGGTTTCTGCGGATCATTTTTATAAGTGTTTTCCTGTACCACGGCCTGGACAAATTCGGCAATCTTTCAGGTTTTGCAGAAATGGCAGATATGCCGATTGCCATGGCTTTTGTGGTTGCACTATTTGAGACATTAGGAGGCATCTTCATATTTGCAGGTGGATTCTCCGCGAAGTGGGACTGGATGACCCGTATCGGTGCCCTGTTGATCATTCCGATTATGCTGGGAGCTATATTCATGGTGCACTGGGGACAATGGCACTTTATGGCTACCGATACCCATCCCATGGGAGGCATGCAGTTCCAGGTGACACTTCTGTTTGGAGCTATCTATTTATTGCTGAAAGGCAATTTGGTAAATGCCGGTGCAGACAAAGCGGCAGGAGATTCGGATTTGTAAAGCAGGTTTACTTTCATTCTTTAACCGCGTTCAGTGATTTAGGTAAAAAGTAACCTTGAAGCGTTTGGATCGCAGCGATGTCCTTCAAGTGTTACGGTGGCTGACGGATTCTTGAAAAGAACGCTTCAAGGACCTATGGATCCCGACGCCTTTGGATAGGTTCTTTAATCGTTAACCAAATTCTGTGAATAAAAAATAGCAACGCATTATGATTACAACAACAAAGCTTGAGGATGTGAAGGAATATTACGGCCGGGTGCTGAACGGGAGCAAAGATCTTCAGACCAGTGCCTGTTGTACAACAGAATCCCTGCCTTCCTGGAAAAAAGAGATTCTGAAAGAAATCGACGATGAAATCATCAGCCGTTTTTACGGTTGCGGCTCACCGATTCCGCTTGATCTTGAAGGTAAAACGGTACTCGACCTGGGATGCGGCACCGGCCGTGACGTTTTTCTGGCCTCCAAACTGGTAGGCCCGGAAGGCCATGTGGTCGGCCTTGACATGACCGATGAACAATTGGATATAGGACGCAAACATATCCGCCGCCAAATGGAACGTTTTGGATTCGACAAGCCCAATGTCTCATTCCGGACCGGATACATCGAGGATCTTGCAACAGCCGGGATTGAAGATGAATCAGTCGATGTGGTGATCTCCAACTGCGTCATTAACCTTTCACCGGACAAGCGCCGGGTGTTTTCCGAAATATTCCGGGTGCTGAAGCCCGGCGGAGAACTCTACTTCTCCGATGTATTTACCGACCGGAGAGTGCCTGAGTACCTGAAAGAGGATCCGGTACTATACGGCGAATGTCTTGCCGGGGCACTCTATACCGAAGACTTCCGGCGTTTGTTGCGGGATGCCGGATGCCCTGACTACCGGGTGATGAGCCGTTCGGCCATTGACCTGGAAAATGAAGAGATCGAGCGCAAAGCCGGGATGATTAATTTCAGTTCCATTACCATACGGGCATTCAAGCTGGAGAGCCTCGAGGATCTCTGCGAGGACTACGGCCAGGTGGCTGTCTACAAGGGAACGATCCCGCATGCCCCTCACCGATTTGTCCTTGATGATCATCATACATTTGAAACCGGCAAACCGATGCTGGTATGCGGCAACACCGCCGCGATGGTGGAGGAGTCACGTTTTGCAGATCATTTTCAGGTTACCGGCGACCGGTCAGTCCACTATGGCTTGTTTGACTGCGACCCGGCAGCGGCCGTCAGTAACAGCGAAACCGAAGGAAGTGCAGGGGCGTGTTGCTGACTGGTAATGATTGAAGGAGCCTTTTAAAATAAGTATGACGTTTTGGAGTGCAGATACCCACCCGGTCAGCCAATATAACAATATACTCATCTTTGAAAGGGTTCTTCATCGCCAAGAGATCTACAGATTTTTTCCCTGAGAACACGCTATCCAGAGACGGAGAAATGACGGGTCTTGCCGGTCAGCGAATTGGAATCTCTAAGCTGGATATCTCTCCAGGCTCATTTTTTGAACCCCCACGGTTGTGCCTGATGCGTTGAGCAACAGCCACGAGTGTCGGGGAAATTAATGTGTATGCGAGACGTCCCGGAAATGACTAAGTCGTGATTCATGTCAAGTATTGCGAATAATCCATGTAAGATTTTTGAACTTCATCACATCAAAATAGACTGGAATGAAACCTTCAACTTTTTAGAAATCACCAGTTATGCAAAAAGTAGCCGTAGTAGTATTAGCCGATATCGAGACACACGAAGCAGCAGGCCGGGTTACCAATGCCCTGGCAACGGCCAAAGAGCTGCAGGAAAATCAGGACGAGGTGAAAATTATTTTCGACGGGGCTGCCACACGATGGATTCCGGAACTCGAAGATGAAAATCACAAAATGCACCCCCTCTACAAAGCAGTAAAAGGCAATGTGGCAGGGGCATGCAAATTCTGTGCAAAAGCGTTCGGGGTGATTAATGAAATCGGCAAGACTGATGTTCCCCTGCTCGATGATTACGAAGATCACCCAAGCCTGCGAAACTACATCGTGGATGGGTATCAGATCGTGACCTTTTGAACCGGAAAGACTAAATGATTTTTTTGGCTTAAATGAATGCTGACAGTTCATTTTCAATGAAAGTAATGGAGTATGGAGTAGAAGTTGAGAGCATTGAAAAGTCACCCTCGTTAATAATATCAATAACCAAAAGAATATAAACGAAACAAAACCAAAACGATAGAGTTAACCATGATCATACGAATTGCAACCGCTATTTTAATGACATTTGCCCTGACATTGGCAACAGCTGATGAAACCAAAGCACAGGACGGGCTCGATGAAGCCAAAGTCGTAGCCATTACCATGCACGCCGACTGGTGTGGTACGTGCCAGGATCTGAATCCGAAAGTCGATAATGTGAAACCCTATTTTGAGGATGAAGGTGTTCTCTTTACAAAGTTTGATTTCACTGATGACTATACCATCCACCAGACACGGCTGATGGCGAACTGGATTGGTATTGGAGATCTTTTTACCAAAAGCCAGGAAAGGGGAGCAACCGGCTATATGATATTGATTGACCCGGATACAAAGGAAGAGATCGGACGAATTACCAATCAGAAAGACGAACAGGAAATCAGACAAACCATAGCAGCCCTGTTAGATTAAATTAAACCCCTGCCACTCAAGCACTTTTGGATCAGCGAATTTACCATTATTCAAGGCGCCCTGAAAAGTCAAATATCTTTCGGGATCGTGTCATGGGGTAAGAATATCTTTGACTTTCTTTCTTTTTTATAGAAGTCACCATAGTTGTCACCACTTTCGCCAGGAAGGCGGATCAATGCCTTTTGCATTGAGGTACACAACCGCCTGACC
>SKRC01000115.1 GCA_007118695.1 Balneolaceae bacterium
AATACAGATGTCCAGCATTTCCGGAGTTGCAGCCATTTCGAAGTCGAGCGTGCCTTTGACTACTTTTTTCAGGCGATAGACGTCCTGATCACGGATATGGCGACGGTCACCCCGCAGATGGAAAACGATCCCCGCTGCTCCTGCCTCTTCACACACTCGAGCGGCGTCAACAGGATCGGGATATCCTTCTCCACGGGCATTTCTGAGCGTCGCAATATGATCGATATTCACTAATAATTGCATTGGTCTTGGTTTTTTGACAAAGTTTTCAGAAAATAGGGTACCCCAAACAATAAAGATACGGCTAAAATGAACGTACCGGAATATAAATTCCATACCGGTATCATATTCACGACTATTTTTATGATAGTCCTGCTATCCGCATGCGGTATTGCAAGCCGTACGGCTAATACAGGTGGTACTATCGGGGCGAATGTCTCGAAATCATCCGGAACATCGCACTCTTTGAACAACATTCAAAAAGAGCTTCATATCGTTCATGAAGAATGGCAAGGTACACCGTTTATCCTGGGAGGCAACAGCAAACGGGGAGTGGATTGCTCATCTTTTACACAGATAGTATTTGACCGGCATTTTGGCGTCGAGCTGCCACGCAACACCCGCGAGCAAATTCAGGTGGGAGATGGAGTTCGCCGCAGTGCTGTACGCCCGGGGGATCTGATATTTTTCCGCACTACGCGAAGGGACCTGCACGTGGGAATTGCCGTCAACGGAGATGAATTTCTTCACGCCTCAACATCCTCCGGTGTGATGATATCAAGCATGAGTGAACGCTATTGGGCTACACGATTTCTGGGGGTCAGGCGGGTCATGTAGCCTGGGAGTTGGTGGATGAGCAGGAGCTTTCCGAAGAAATCGGGAGAAAGGCCGTGAAAAATACCCGGAAAGCGTGGAGTTCCGAGAATATCAAGGCCGGTACCGGGGTTATTGAAGCCTGACAAGTATTGCAACAGCCAGGGCGATACCAAAACTGAGCAAGGTACCAATTAAAATATATTCAGTGAGCTTGCGGTCTCTGGCTTTGGTCAGATCGCCGAATCGAAATACCGATTTGGCGGCAATTAAAAAGCCGACTGTCTGCCAGAAACCGGCAAGAATGGAGATGAAAATGAACATGCGCTCCAGGATCCCGATATATTTTCCGGCATCGCGCAGCGACTGCGACTGGGCCTCTTCAATGGAGTCCGACCAGCGGTTCATCAAATGCTGAATCAGGGAGGAAGTTGGAATGGTCAGAAAAATGGCCCCTGTCACGATCAGCCAGTATTCCGGCGGCCAGATCAACAGCGGGGAGAAATCGGGCTCGAATATCCATGCCCAAACCAGAACAATGACAAGCAGATGAAGCAGCTGATCGGTAAAAAACCAGGCCGTTCTTGTGATCTCTGTCTGAAATCCAAGTTTGATGGAATCGATCAGCAGGTGGGAGGTGGCAATAATGGCGGCAGCGTACCACAATCCGATATCGGCCGAAAGCACCAACAACAGCAGGAAATGGATCAGTATATGCAGGTAAAGATAGGGTGAACGCCATATCAGCCGCTCTTTTTGTTCGATCCACTTTCGCGGTTGAAGCAGAAAATCACCGATCAGGTGAGCCAGAATCCATTTAATCAAAAGAGTCATATGTCGGGGGTTAGTCGTTGTACCCGTTTGCGGTAGTAATTTTCAAGCTCAAGGATCTCGTAGAGGGATCCGCGGTGGATCCGTTCGCTTACCGAGGATTGAGCGATTCCCAGTTGGTTACCTATTTTTGTTTGGGAAAGTTCCGGGTGTGTAAGCATAATTTCAGCCATTTCTGCACTGTTTACACTCCAGGAATTCAGAACGATCAGCGCCAGTTTGAGCATCATGTTGATCTCTTCGTCAAAGTCCCTATCAAACGTAGCGATACCCATTGTCATCTTTTGCTCTTTGAGCCGTTCCAGCAACTGGCCTGACCGGATAAAGGCTTCCCCGGTTGACTCGCTGATGCGCGGGGATTCATAACTTTTTTTTCCGATCCCAATGGCTATTCTTGCATCCAGGCCCCGCACCTGCCTCACCACGGATTTAATCTGCAGGGCGGTCAGCAGGGCTTCAGTGGGCGGTTTTTCAATTTGGAAACTGTCACCCCGGTAAATTTCCCACCTATCCGGGGATGTACCCATTTGATTGAACAACCGCTTGAGCGGATTGAGCCAGTCAGTCGGATCTTTTTGCTGACGGGAGTGTACGATATCGCCGGTAATCACAGAAATCATGAATCTAATATCGGTAAATTTGCCGATAATATCAAAATATCGGTAAATATACCGATACAATGATTTTATAGGTGGATCAATGGATATTTATGCCCGGAGTTTAAATTCACGGAGTTCTTTGTCAATTTCATCCATGATGCTGTTGACTATCGACTTTCGCTTGAAATGGATCACGAGCCTGGCCATTGTTCTTGTAAATCCGCCGTCGATGTACTGCTTGAGAAGTCGTTTGATGACAATTTCCGTTCTGGCCTCAACCCTGGCTTTTAGCTCATTAAGCTCCTGGTCATTCAAACGAAGTGTGTGCCATACAAGCGGATACGCTTCCCGTTCTGCTGAGCCGACCAGCGGAATTACGGGCATATGCTTTTTGCCGTCTTTTTCGAATGAAAAACGCTCCAGCTCCTCGCTGGTGTAATGGCTGAATACCGGGTTATGATTACAGGCACTGACCGGAATGGAGAAATACCTGCGCAGAAACTGTTGGCAATTCCGGCGGCCAAGCTGAAAATCGTGCATCCGGAATTTTTTTGACAGAAACCCGCCAAATCCACCTAAAGTACCCGATGCGATCGGATGTTCGGCCATTTCGCCATTCGGATCCCTGCGTGTCGGGGCGATCAGATACCGGCTGTAGACTTTTGAGGAGTTGGCAAGAATCAGTTCATCCGGTTTGAAACGGGCCTGGGTGAGCAGGCTCCCAAAAAGTGTTTTAAAAACAGAAAGCAGATCGTCCTGATCTTCCTCGTCCACATGATCTGCTGTATTCTCAGCAGGGAAGGGGTCAATCATGAGCACTGCCCGGGTCGACTCCCGGGCCGAACGGGCGTTGAATCCGCCGTTTCCAGCCAGTATTTGGCGGGCCAATTCCAGCGGTTCATTATCCATGACACCGCCATCGACGGCCAGAAACCGGTAATCTTCTTCCTGCAGCATACTCTCGGGCCAGGAAGGCTTGATGGGAATCAGCTCCGAGCACCTGGCATCGCTTTTGTTCGGCCGTGTGGGTACCGGCCATTTGCGTAAATCGTAGCTGGTGCGTTTGCGGTTGAGGTATCTCGGAGCCAACCCGCCGGGAAAAGCTCCCGTGGCGAGGGCGAACTGCTTAACCATATTCCATTCGGGGGTGTCGGGTGTATCCGAGTCCAGCCAGATGACTTCGGGATCGTCCGGATCGGTTTGGCTGACTATAAACTCCACATGATCGGTATGCTGGGCAATGCGGTGTGTAGCCCCCGAGATGCCCTTAAAGGAGATATCATACGGAATACCTTTCAGGTTGGTGACCGTCATCAGCAGATGGAGCCGGTCGGCTACATATTCCCGTTTCCGGCCATTCGGGATGTAATTGATCGCAGTGTCGGCGATATCGTTGAGTATGGATGAGTCGAGTAGGGAAATCACCCTGCTGTCGGGGGAAATCAGATCAGTCCGGCCCAGCAGATGCCGGATATCGATCAGCCTGACCCAGGAGTCGTACAGTTTGTTATTCTTTACGGTATGTTCGTCGGGTTCCTGGCCGGGCAGAGAAGTAACCGGCATATATTCGCTGTTGAGTGCCGCTGCCGTGATTGCGCCTGTCATGCCGCCGGCAGAGCTTCCTGCCATTACTTTCAGGCAGACTTCATGATTGGGTACCTCGTCCGGCCTTTCCTCTTTTGCCTTATACCATTCATCGAGCGCCTGAATAAGAAAATCTACCACCCCGGCTGTATAGGCTCCCGCCGACACGGCCCCGGCCATCACCAGCCCGATTTCAAACGCTTTCTTCTCATTTGTGCTGTCCATGATTGTCTTTCTCCTGTTTTTGTATATAATCGCCTATAAATAAAAGAGTTACAATAGGGAGATTTGTGACAGGACCGGAAAGGAGTCAACTTTTTGATTGATGAATTTGTGAATGGATAAAAGTAGTTAGCAGTAGCAGTAGCAGTAGCACGGTGCACGGTGCAGGGGGCAGCGAAGCGAAATCTTTTCCCTACGGAGTGACTGAATATGTCAAATTTGGTAACTCTCGGATTGAGTACATTTGACATCATCAATATCACATACACAACACGGTCAAGCTAAATCAGGGATCGACACGTTGTCTAACTCACTAATCGCTACCCGTGGTGGATATTCAATGTGGATATGCACATGATCCTTACTCACCACGCCCTTCAATATGACCACCTCCTCCACATCACAAATCTGGATAACCAATTCTCG
>SKRC01000275.1 GCA_007118695.1 Balneolaceae bacterium
CATTTCAACCTATCTTTCATCTTAGAGGCCTGTCGCATTCAACCCGACGGTTTGGCGTATTTACCCCCTTTACATTTTAGATTCTTCCGTTAAATTGGATGCAACCTATTGTCATACATAATGAAACCTGTAACTGCAAACAAGTTTGTTGAAGAACTGAAGAAACACCGGTCAGAAGCTGAACACAAAAAAATCAGGCGTTATTTCAAAGAGGATAATGCGGACAACAAGGTAATCGGTGTTCGCATGAAAACGACATTCGATCTGGCAAAAGTATCGGTGGATATGTCTCTGGAAGAGATCAATAAGCTGCTGGATAGCCCCTTTTACGAGGCGCGGATGGCTCAAGGACAGGTACGGGGTTTCCTGGCAGGTTGCTCCACGGCTTTTGGGCGAAGTGATCCACAAAGGTATCCGGGAGCAGGTGGATCGTGTAACACAGACCTTTCTGCCGATGAAAAAGCTGGATATTGCGGCACTTCAACGTGTCTATGAAGAAATCTGAAAAAACAAAAACATGAAGAAAAAGCCCGTACGGAAAACGTGTGAATACGGACACACATATTATGAGTCGAGTGATTGCCCTTCATGCCCCGTTTGTGAAGCAGAGAACAAACCCGACAGCGGATTTCTTTCATTATTAAGCTCCCCTGCCCGCAATGCACTGGTACATGAAGGAATAACCACGCTCGAAAAACTGGCCGGATTTACAGAGAAAGAGGTCTTGTCCATTCACGGAATCGGGCCGGCTTCGATGCCTGCGTTACATGAGGTGCTCAAGGAAAAAAATCTTCAATTTAAAAAATCGTAATCAACCTCCAATCAGATGAAAAACACGTTCCGGAAATCCGTTTGGGCCGTACTGGCCGGCTTTCTTGTAATTGTTATTCTCTCTATCGCTTTCGACACCCTGCTCAAATTGATGGGAATTCTTCCATGGGATCACCTTTTTGTTTCCACCGGACTGATTCTGTTTGTGATTCTTTACCGGGCCGTATTCAGCCTTGCGGGATGCTATCTCACCGCAAAACTGGCTCCACGAAACCCGATGAAACATGCGATCATCCTGGGAATTATCGGAACCGTTTTAAGTGCAGTGGGTGCCGTTCTCGGTGCCGATTTGGGTCCGGTATGGTATGCATGGACACTTGCGGTTATTGCCATCCCAATTGCCTGGCTGGGAGGGAAACTCTATGAAATAAAACATGCTACTTCAGGTGGTGAATACATTATTAAACAATAAGCCATACAACATGCACCCGCTTATCATTCAATACGACCTGCACCACCTCCTGTTCAACAGTGTACTGGATGGATTTACCGATAAGGAGACCAATCAACGGCTTGACGGATACGCTGAAGTCAATCACGTGAAGCACATTGCCGGACACATGTTAAACTCTCAGTATGGAATGGCCATGATTGCAGGATTGAAGCCCGAGGTAAAATGGAACAGTATGTTTGCGGTTATGGGGCAATCGGAAGCCAAAGATTATACGGATTATCCATCAATTGAAGAGATAAAAGCGGAGTGGAACCAAATGCATGAACCGACCCGTAGGGGGCTTCTGGAGCTAAAACAGAATACCCTCAACCAAAAACCACCGTCACCATTTGATCCGGTATCGGAAACGGTGGAACAACTTTGGGCTTTTATCAACCACCACCAGGCCTACCATATCGGGCAGATCGGAATTTTGAGAAGAGCATTTGGGAAAGAACCGATGAGTTATCAGTGAATGAATGAATAAACAGATTTTTTTCGCACACAGCGGCGGACTGTCGTTGCTTGTTGAACATATCAGAAGCATACACATCAACCAACAAACCAACGTGAGGTTTGAAGATGACAAAAATTCGGGTAAATAGTTTTTCCATTTCACTTGACGGATACGGGGCCGGCCCCGATCAGGACATCGATAATCCGCTCGGCGTTGGCGGTACGGATTTGCATCAGTGGGCATTTCAGACGCGCACGATGCAGCAAGTCCTGTTTGGCGCCGACAAAGGCACAACAGGAATCGATAACGACTTTATCGCGCGCGGTTTTGAGAATGTGGTGGCCTGGATACTCGGCAGGAATATGTTCGGGCCTATTCGCGGTCCCTGGCCCGACATGGAATGGAAAGGCTGGTGGGGAGACAATCCTCCCTATCATGTTCCGGTTTTCGTTCTGACCCATCATGCGCGTCCATCCATTGAAATGGAGGGCGGCACAACGTTTCATTTTGTCACAGGCGGTATCCACGAGGCACTTGAACGGGCTCGCGAGGCAGCTAAAGGTAAGGATGTCCGCATTGGCGGCGGCCCCAACACCATACAGCAGTATCTGCGCGAAGGCCTCATTGATGAACTTCACATCGCGATTGCGCCGGTCGTGCTGGGCGCAGGTGAGCGGCTGTTCGAGGGGGTTGACCTGCGAAGCCTGGGATACGTGTGCGACCAGTCTGTAGCTTCGGAGAATGCCACCCATGTTATACTCAGGCGCAAGGAGGGGAATGACACCTGACAACATCACTGACGAATTTAACTTCAATTAACAACGGTTCAATATGGCACAACAAACCACCGCCTTACCGAAAATTGCAACCCGGCAGCAATGGCTCACCGAACGCAAAGTCCTTCTTGAAAAAGAGAAAGAAGCTACCCGGACTATGGATTCCGTAAGGGCAGCCCGCCGAAGGCTGCCAATGGTAAAAATTGAGAAAAATTACACTTTTGCAGGGCCTGACGGTGAAGTCTCTCTAACGGATCTGTTTGATGGAAGACGCCAGCTCATCGTCCATCACTTTATGTATTTCGATGAACCGGACCGGTTCTGCCCAAGCTGCTCGCTGGAGGCTGATCAAAACTATAACCGGCATCTTCTTCTAGAACTGCATATGCCCCTTGCCGCCGTATGCCGTGCCCCGGCTGATCGGATCTTGGAAGAAAAAAAGAAGAAAAACTGGAACTTCCCTTTCTACTCATCCCGAAACAGTGATTTCAATTATGATTTCCAGGCGACCATTGATCCGGATCGAAACCGCGAGTACAACTATCGGGATGCAGATGAAACAACAGGATTTAACGGTTACCAAGGGGATACAGCCGGCAAAAGCGTTTTCCTGAGGGATGGCGATGAGGTTTACCACTCCTACTCAGCCTACGCCAGGGGCACGGGCTTGTTAGCGATGCATTACAATTACCTTGACCTGACACCTTACGGACGACAGGAGGCGTGGGAAGATTCACCCGAAGGATGGCCGCAAAAACCGATGTATGAATAATCCAGCATTCCAGGCCTGACAGGTTTCTGAAACCTGTCAGGCCTTCTCAAAAATTAAAATCAAATACATTTCAAATGACACATATCATTGACTTTCCATTTATTTCCCTTGATGGCCGAATCAACGACCGCGACGGTAAAATCGACTTTCATACTCCCGATGAAGAGATTATGGAGTTTGTGAATGAACGGCACTCGGCTTTCTCCAACCACATTTATGATGAATCCACTTATGAGATCATGAAGTACTGGGAAAACCCGCCGGAGATGGATTCCATGCCTGAGGTTTTTCAGGAGTATGCCCCCTTGTGGCAGAAAACACACAAAACCGTCGTCTCCAAACAGCATTCGGGGCTTGATCCCGCTCAATATACAGTGTGGCCCGAGATTACTGCCGATACACTGTCCGAACTCAAGCAGAATGCATCCGGTGATATTCTGATCAGTGGTACTGAACTTACAATCGCGGCCCTGAATTTCGGCCTTCTGGACAGAATTGACCTGATGACGGTACCCGTTTTACTTGGCGGTGGAGATTCGTTTTATAAAGAGATCCCCCGAACCGAATTAAATCTATTGGAAACCCGCAGTTTTTCGAAAGGCTGGATTTTTTCCAGTTACGAAGTTCTCAAATAGTAAGCTTAAGAAAAGAAGACCTGACAGGTTACCAAAACCTGTCAGGTCTGATATAAACCATGAATAAACTTTCTAACAAACAAAAGATGCAGCAAGTTTTTGCTGAAATGGCAAAAGGAAACCTTGATCCCTTCGTAGACATCATGGCAGATGACATGCAGTGGAGCTGGATGGGGACAGAAACCTGGACCCGTACATTCGAAGGCAAAGAAACGGTGGTAAACGAGCTTTTAGCCGCGGTAAAAGCAACGCTGACAGAACCTTTTGAAGTTGTACCGCACCGTTTTATTGCCGATGAAGATTTTGTCGTGATCGAACACACCGGGAAAAACACCACCCCCGACGGCAGGCCGTATCACAACAAGTACTGCTGGGTATGCAGGTTTTCGAATGGAAAGCTCCGCGAGCTGCGGGAGTATATGGATACCGAATTGGTAACAAAAACATTCGGGACGGATGACAAACCCTGATTGATGTGACACTCCCCATAAACCGTATTGAGAAATGAAATAACAATCATATAACCACAGCCAGAATGAGTAAAACAGAAACATTTATCCGC
>SKRC01000155.1 GCA_007118695.1 Balneolaceae bacterium
ATGTTTTTGAATGGATGTGGTTGAATGAACTCGGCTACTCACAAATCTTCTGGACTGTACGCGGAGCCCAGGCGAGCCTGACCCTGATCGCTTTTCTGATTGCCGGGACGTACCTGGTTTTCAATTTCAGATACCTGGCCGACCGGCTGAGGACTATCAGTTTCATGGGGACCCCGCTGCAAAACCTGAATATCAACCTGGCGATCGACAGCCATTTCAAACAACTCAAATTGTTTTTAACACTCGTGGCGCTCTTTCTCGCCTTTGTCTTCTCGGTGGGTTTTTATATCAGCTGGGATGAATCATTGCGATTCCTCTGGAACATCCCTTACGGTGAACAGGATCCGCTGTTTGGCAGAGATATCGGGTTTTACCTGTTTCAGCTGCCCTTCTGGGAATTGATTCAAACCTCGCTGACCGTTCTCTCATTTCTTGTCCTGGCCATCCTGGTCATGGTCTACATCTTTACCGGACTCCTGACAGGCGGGAGCGGCCAGGGAATTCAGGCCGATAAAAAAGTAATGACGCACCTGAAATTGAACGGTGCATTCTGGCTTTTCATGCTTGCATGGGGTTTCTATCTGGGCCGTTACGATCTGCTTCTGCGAGCAGATGGACTGATATACGGAGCCGGATACACCCACGCGACCATTGAGCTTCCTACATACTGGATACTTACCGTATTAACCGCACTGCTTGCAGTGATGCTCATTGCCGGCAAATGGATCAAGGGGAAAAAAGTAATCCCGGCCACAGCAGGCCTGATCGTTTTGGTCATGGTCCTGGGGCGTGTGATTATCCCGGGAGCGGTTCAAAAGTTCAATGTGGAACCCAATGAATTGGAACTGGAACGGACGTACCTGGAACATAACATTCAGATGACCCGTATGGCCTTCGGTTTGGACAATGTCAGGGAAGTCGAATACCAGGCCGATGACACCTTAACCATCACCGACATCCGGAACAACCAGGATGCAGTGGATAACATTCGCCTGTGGGATCCGCGGCTTTTAATTCAGACCTATAAGCAGCTCCAGGAAATCCGTTCCTATTATGAATTCTATAGTGTGGATAACGACCGGTATACCGTTGACGGGGAAGTTGTTCAAACAATGCTCTCGGCCAGGGAGATTGCGCACAGGCTTCCGAGCCAATCCGACACCTGGGTCAACAGGCATATGCAGTACACGCATGGTTACGGGCTCGTGATGAGCCCGGTAACGGAGGCTACCAGCCAGGGTGAACCGAGATTCATGTTGCGGGATATCCCCCCCATCCCAAGTCATCCTGATCTGAGGGTTGATAATCCAGCGATCTATTACGGTGAAAACAGCCATAGTTATTACATCGTCAATACCGATGTCCCCGAGCTGCACTACCCGGCCGGAGATGAAAACATGTACACCCACTACACCGGCCAGGGTGGCATACAATTCAGCAGCTTGTTCAGGAAACTGCTATTCGCCTGGGAACTGGGTGATATAAACATTCTGCTCTCCGATTATATTCATGATGAGAGCCGGCTTCAGATCTACCGGAGCGTTCAGGACCGAATCAGGCGGATCACTCCCTTTTTGAAGCTCGACAACGACCCATATCTTGTGATGAACAATGGCCGGCTTTTCTGGATTCAGGATGCCTATACCACATCCTCACATTTCCCCTATTCCCAGCCGCATCGCAATCTCAATTACATCAGGAATTCGGTGAAAATCGTTGTTGATGCCTATGAGGGTTCGGTCGATTACTTTGTAATTGATGAAAATGACCCGGTACTGCAGGTATATGAATCCATCTTCCCGGAACTCTTTCAGCCTGCCGATCAAGTGCCCGAAGGCCTGGAGGCGCATTTCCGGTATCCACAGGATCTGTTTGAAATTCAGCTGGAGATCTTTAACCGGTATCATATGACACGGCCACAGGTTTTCTATAACCAGGAAGACCTCTGGACACGGCCCAATGAAAAATATGCCGGCCATCAGATGCTGATGGAGCCCTATTATGTATTGGCCCGCCTGCCGGGCGAAGACGATCTGGAATTCATGCTGATCAGTCCGACTACACCCGAAAACCGCGATAATATGATCGCCTGGATGGCTGCAAAATCTGATCCGGGCAGCTATGGAGAACTGGTCGTCTATAAACTGCCAAAAGACCGGTTAATCTTCGGCCCCGCTCAAATCGAGGCACGAATCGATCAGGATCCCGAGATATCCCGGCAGATTGCATTATGGGATCAACGGGGGTCCAGTGTTATCCGGGGCAACCTGATGGTGATTCCGATTGAAAATTCATTTCTGTACGTGGAACCGGTCTTTCTGTTAGCCGATGGTGTGGATATCCCGCAATTGCAGCGAGTGATCGTCGCCATAGGTGATAATATCGCCATGCAGCCTACCATTGAAGGTGCCTTGTTCGAGTTGTTTGGCGATGATGCAGATTTCCTGATGCCGGATATCGCTCCGGCACCGTTAGCTGCAGGTGAGGAAATAATGGAAGCCCCCATTGAACAGTTGCAGCTTGAGGCCTCCGAACTCGATGACATCCGCACTCTCTGGCTCGAGCTGAAGGAAGCCCTGGAAGGCAGAAACTGGACGCGCTATGGCGAACTGCTCCATGACCTCGACGAAAAAATAGGTGGTGAATAATAATTATTGACTTATTTCATTTACCTTTATAGAATAGAGAGAAAACCCATTATTGATTTATTTCCAGGTTTGGAGGTAACGTATGTTAAGCAGGGTTGCCATTTATTTGTTTCAAGGTTTGTTCCTGACAGGATGTTTATTGATTTCCCCGATCCTTTCCTTTGCCCAAACCTATTCACCGGAAAGCCGGCACAACGGCCCTTATTGGTCCCCTGATGGAATGAACATCGCTTTTTCTGCCGCATATGGTTCCGGTGGCTATAATATTTATACTGTGAATGTATGGACACGGGATGTGCAGCAGGTCACCAATCATCCCGCCAATGACCTGTACGCCGCCTGGTCCCCAAACGGCAGAAATCTGGCCTTCTATTCAGACCGCGAAAATACCACAGGGCCATTTCCCCCGGACACGGTCATCTATAATGTTCGCGGACTTTATGAGACCTATGCCCGGGATGGGTATCGCCCCTCCTGGTCTCCGGACGGACGAACGATTGTTGCCCATTTCAGAGGTGAAAAAGGCAACTATGAAATCTACTCCATGGATCGAAGAGGACAAAACCGGGTACCCATAACCGACAACCTGGCCACGGATGTACATCCAAGATTCTCACCCGACGGGGAACGAATCGTATTTGTATCCGACCGTGACCATCAACCGGAAATCTATGTAATGAATAAAGATGGCACGGACCAGACACGCCTGACTAATTCTTCAGCCTATGACCTGGATCCGGTATGGTCTCCGGATGGCGAAAGAATCGCTTTCATTTCCAACCGCACGGGGACTTTTGATGTATTTGTAATGAATGCCGACGGAAGCAATAAACTGCGATTGACGGATAGTCTCACCTACGACATCTCACCGGTTTGGTCGCCAAACGGAGAACAAATTTTATTTTCCTCCAACCGCAACGGGTTTTTTGATCTATATGTAATGGATGCTGATGGAAACAACCTGAAACGGCTCACAAGCGCCGAAGGCCATGAGTATTACGGATCCTGGTCTCCGGACGGAAATCGCATCGCCTATATGTCGACCGAAAGCGGTGAACCGCATGTGTATGTGATGCTCTCCAATGGAACCCGCAAGCGACAACTGACCCGGTGAATCGTGTCGTGAGTATTGGGTATTGTAGTAGTATAGAGTAGTGAGTATAGAGTATTGGGTATTGGGTATTGGGTATAGAGTATACGGTGGGTATTGAGTTGTACCTTGGGAAAATTCAAGAAATGCCAGAAATTCAAGGAATGTGAGAATTTGAGGGTACGAGGGGCGGAATTTGTCCATCCCAGATTTAGCTTGACCGGGTTGGATATGTAAAATTTATGATGTCAAATGGAAAATGTACTCTATTCGAGAGTTGCCAAATTTTACATTTTCCATCATCAATTTGACATAACTTGACATATCCGGTTCTCCACTCTCCCGATAAAAAGCATCCCCGAGGATCGGGACAGGCGGGACGTCGCTCCGCTCCGCTTGAACCTTGAATAAAAAAATACACCTAATCCCCTGCACTTTTTGTAACTTTACGCAAATAAATTAAATTGAAACTCCAATCCCTGTCGACAGGGCTTAATGGTTTTTATGGCTAAACCTTTACATGTGCTTTTTGTAGCTGATATCGTAGGTGACCCCGGCCTGAAGTTGCTGGAAACCATTCTGCCCGGAATCATTGACAAATATGAAACCGATTTTGTCGTTGCCAACGCAGAAAATTCCCATGAAGGCCGTGGGTTGAATGAAAATATTGTCAAATCACTCTACCAGTTGGGCGTTCATGTGATAACCGG
>SKRC01000272.1 GCA_007118695.1 Balneolaceae bacterium
AGGCGACTTCCGGCGGGAGCAGCACTGAAACGAAAGCAGCCGTTTTGGGTGTCATTTACGGCACCCGGTCCCGTAATCAACGTTTCAGATGCCTGCAAACGATGGACTTCCAGAGCACCGAATACAGTGGTACGGTTCATTTCAACATTCCCTGCGTTAATACTCAGTGCTGTTACGCCGGGATCGACCGATTGAATTATCGAATCCTGTACAATCAACTTTTCGACCAGGCCATCATGGCGAATAAAAATGGGGCCGGTGATGCTGACATCAATGATCATCGTTTCAACCGTTGCTTCAATCACCAAATGTACCGGGAAAATCGTGTTGCCTGCTACATCGGTATCGCCCCCGGGATCAAGAGTGCTATGACTAATGACAACGCATTCATACTCTCCCTGCAGGATCATTTCGCGTGGTTCGCTTCCTTCCCCCCCAAACCATAACCCTTCCATGCTCAGCCGGGCACCCTGGCCGGCAAGCGTTTGCAGGACCAGGTTGTCCTGAAGCCGCAGATAAGGTCGTTCTCTATTGGCAGCTTGCAAGGTTAATTCCTCAATGCCGGTAATATCTTCGTTCAGCAGGTATGTTTTACTGTCTTCAAACTGATTGACACCGTCGGTCTGAATGCCTGCGGCAGGAAGTGCACCACCTCCGACAGGTATCAATTGGTCGGGCTCACACCTTTCAACGTCTCGCCGGTCGTACGTTCCGGCCCCAACTTCTCCGGGAAACCCATAGTGATACATGACCGAAACTTCAGGTTCTGCCGGATCGCCAACGAATAAGAATCGTCCTCGCTCCGGATCGATCACCAGGCGTGAATGGGAGGCGGCATTCGATCCCCAGTTCTCCAACCGGCCTGCCTGTATTCGTTCCGGACTTATCATTCCTTCGGGATCACCAGCAGTTACCATCAGCGACGCTTCTTTTCCAGGAGAGCCGGGTAACAAGCCATGTTTGCCGCAATCATCAACGAGCGCGCCGTGCAATAGAGGCAGAAATATGCTGTCTGCAAACAATTCGGCACTGCTGCCAAGTGTCTCCAGTGTTTGGCGGAGCCGGCCTTCCGATTTAAAACGCCACCTCCGCAAGGTGCGCAACTCATCGGCTGCCCCCGCACTCAACCCGTGATCATTGACCAGCTTCTGAATTAGTGATTCCGTTATTTCGAATTCAGCATGGCCCAGCAGGCGACAGCGAATCGGGGTGGGAAGTTCCCATTCATAAGCCGGACGCCAGGTATCCCAGTTGTAAATATCAGTACGGTTGCGACGAGCAAATAACGGTATATCCCGGCCGGAAGGATCAAACGTGAAAGCCAGATCATCGCCCATTGAAAAGGGAGTGGATCCCCGTACGGCATAAGCTGTCAGCCGATACAGGTAAAAGGCTAATTTAGGTATGTTGTAGCGTCCATGCAGCCCTTTGTGCCGGCGTACGTCCGCTGTATGATGATATTCATCAAAGGGACTATTGGCCAATTCGCTTGCGGCTTGCCGGCGCAGATCTGCGAAGCCACCGGGTAAGGTCCCCGAAAAACGGCCGGCGAGCGCTGCAGGCAGTGGATCCAATCCATGACGGGTTCGTCCCAGCCGCCGAAAATTTTCTACAACTCCTCCTTCCCATCCGCTGATATCGCTGATGAGTTCTTCCAGGATACGGACCGTACCCTTTCTGCGTCGATAGTAAATCGTCTTGGCTACATCAACGCGACGTCCCCTTTTGTTTAAAGCCGAAATCAGACGGGTTCCGAGCAGATCGCCGATATAGGGAACGGCCCATTCATCACAACGTTCAATAAATTGATCTTCCCAAAGCCTGTCCTGGCTGCGACGCAAAAGGGCCGCTTGTTCAGCTATAATCTCCACCAGTGCGCGTAATACATCCGGATTCTCCGCCAGCCCATCTTCGTGACGATATATCGCCGGAATCATCTCCCAAATTTTCTCGGTGAAATAGATCTTAAACCTGTCTTCAGCTGCTGGGTTCATTGTTACACGGTTTTACCGTTAATGGAAAGTATCCCCTGTTCAAAATCAAAATACCGACCGGCACCCGGATCTTTGCCAAATTGGTCGAATACCTTGTTGTTCCAGCTGATACTGCGTACTGCAACAGCTCCCGGTACCGTCAAGACTTCCTCAAAAATTTGACTGCGAAACAGCGGTCGCCCTATATGGAGGTTTTCCGGTCGTAACAAGCTATCTGACTCTCCTATAAGTACTTGTCTGATCTCTGCCAGAACCTGATCGGGCATGTACCGCGGGTCAATGCTCACATCAATCGACAAATCCACTTTTTTAGCCTGGGCCGCTGAAACATTGACAGGGGTTGACGGATCGGAGACATTGCGCAACCGCTGCTTTACAGTTACACCGATGCCGGTTTCCCCTATGAACCAAATTTTTGCAACAGCGCGCTGCCTGGTCCCGTCCCAGTGCCAAGAGGCCTGTGCGACGCGTACTCCGGGCACAGACAAAGCAATCGCTTCCAGATCCTGAATGGAGACGGCTCTGCCCAGGGTTAAGATGGATTTGGGAGCATACAAGCGCATTTCCTCTGCCGATTCCGCATCCGCTCCACCCGAAGCGGGGAGTGGATTATGGACGCTTTGCAGGCCCTCCATAGGCTTGTCAATTTGTGTAACCGCTCCTTCCGGCGGACTTGCTTCCCCTGCCCCAAACCGATATTCTGCAGCCACGTTATCGTTTCCGGTAGGAAGTCTTTGCCCCCGGATTCCATCCCCGAATGTGACGAATGATTCCCCTTCATCATCCTGGCGTACAATATAAATTTGTCGGTCGGCCGACTGACCAAAAAAGGAGGGGGCCTCACCCCACCTCACTCCATCCACATAAACCTGAAGCGTACTGGCAACACCCTGATCATTTTCGGCAGTTGGAGAATGCAGATAGGTAAGAGGTTTTTTCCTGAGTTTGAAAGTTTGATTTGAAACGGAAGCATCCCCGCTGCCCAGAATTTCACCACTTACGCTTTCACCCCTTGTCGCTTTGATTACATTTCCAAAAGCTTTAACCGGAATCGTCAACGGATACTCCCAGGCTGGCTCCTGACCTTGATTCTGTTTGAGTTTCTTCTCGTTGAAATCAACTTGTCCATCTAATTTTATTGCCCTGAGGTTTTTATCCTGGAGGAAAAAAGTCCTGGAGGAAAAATCGTCTGCAGGCTGTTCAACAGGACTGCTAAAAAACAAATCATCCGAAGCCGTGATTTTTGTTTTTGCCTCGTCAACTACCTGTCCCGCCCCGCGCATACCATAATGGATGATCAATTTATCCCCCATGCTGTCATCCCAGTTATCAGGATCCGAACTTTTACGACCGGAATCGTTAATGGAGGTATCCAGTACCAGCTGACTTACAGGTATTTTAACCGCAGCCAGTTCAAAGGTATTCCCGTTAACAGTGATCGTATTGTCAGGATTGGGCGAGCGCATTATCTGTTTAACGTTTGCAAGCCGGAACCACCGGCTTTGATCGTCCCTGCTGATCAGAATGTAATTACCGGCATGGATATCCTGGTAGAGCCTGTCCAGCAACACAGTCGTATTTTCAGATGATGATGATAATGAGGGTGTGATGGCATTCGGTGGACTGCCGGTAGTCCAGAATTTCGCTGTTTGAACCGGAAGATGAAGTTTCAGATCTGTCAATAATGTTCCTGCCGGTAGATTGAGCGCGTCCCTGAACGTGACTTTGGTGTATAAATATTCGTCTGATCCCGTAATCCTTTCTACACGGCTTACGATGGCTGATTGATTCAGGCTGCTGTCGGATAAGTGTCGGATAAAAAGAAAAGCGTCTTCGGTTATTTCTGCATCCGGTTCAATCAACAGGGATGCCGGATTTGTCTCCGGAATAATTCCTTCACGGGGAGCTTCGATGTCCCATTTATTGGTCAACGGGTGAATCCTGGCTTCCTCCTGCAACTCGAAAATCTGGGGCGCTTCACCGTTAAAGGCGCCGGAGCGAAAAGCGGTACCGGCGGGGAGTGACACGGTTTTTCTGCCGGTGGCTGAAGCCGCAAGTGATACTGAAGCGGCTATCGCCGGGCGCGGGAGATATCCCAGCAGCGCAACTAACCGGCGCAGGGAAGGTCGACGTTGTGATGTACGCAAATACGCTTCCTGCGCTATTACTTCATCATAAAAAGACAGATTATCGCAGATATAGGCCCACATCTCAAGAAGCATCACACCCAGATCGTCGGTTTCCCGGGCACGCCAGTTCGCAAGGGAACTATGCTTGCGAACCTCAGCCAGCATAGCGCGACGAAAATCACCGAAAAGTGCAATTTGTCGTGGGATCTGAGCCATCCCGGCCGGAATCCGTAAAGGCTGCGGATGAACAAGTTGATCACATGGACAACCCTCCGCTTGCTTTGGAAGGTCATATTTATCGCAGTAACAGCTCATGCTCCTCCCTCCATGATAAGTTTGAGGGTTCCTTTTTCAGGATGAAGCAAGTCATTTTCAACCTGAATAATACTATTCTTGCCCGGATCATAGTAGAATTCGTTAAATTCCCGCCAATCAAACCAACCCCTTCTTTTAATCATGATTTCATCCACGGCCCGTACACCGCTTACCGATTGAATGGCCGCTTCCAGAGTAGAGCGTTCAAGCGGAGTACCGAAAGTAAAATTATCCGGAGAGAAATAACCCGGTTCCGGACGCAGGCCTTTCCTGCCGAATAGAGCTTCCATTATCATCTCTTTAACCTCACCCGGAAAGGCATCCCGGGCCACGCAAACGGTAATCTCCAGGTCGATGCTTACATATAAGGGATCACTAACATGGGCCTCCCGCCCGGCCTGCCTGAATCGATCGAGCTGTTCACCCAGCTGCCGGCGTCGTTCAGCAGAAAGCTGTGGCGAGCCTTTAGGATCCGGAGTTACAAAAGCGGACAACCAGCTGCCTGTCCACCGGAATGCCGTTCCTGCCCGTTGCACCCAGTACAAGCGTTCGGCTGCTTCGGTATAATCTTCCGGCCGTACGGCCCTATAGGTGACGGTTCGAAAGGCTTCGGGTGCCAGCCGGCGGATTTCAACGGGGGATTCCGGATTTTTCCCGTTGTCCGAAGTGAGCGGATTACTGACGGCTTCAATGAATCCCGGATCGGTAAAACCGGTAATCGTTTGGGGGCTGATATTCCCGGATTTCCCGCCACCAAGCCGGTATTTTACTTTGAATACGGTTTTTTCATCTGGTGTCTTTCCAAACTCATTGTCTCCGAACCGGATAGTCATTCCGGCATCGGATGCGTAATCTTTGTGAACGACCTCTCCGCCTTTTCGCTGATACCCTTTCACCCGCTGCCATGTGCCGGGTTCCAGCGAGTAATCCAGGTCTTCACTTTGGGAAGAAGCACCCAGCAGGGATCTTCTCCATTGCCATACATTGTGTTCCGTCCAACTGGAAGAACCGCTGTCGTACACCATTTCCACCATCCGGATATCCGGTACGGCAGTCCGGGGGTCGTCACCCAACCAAACCAGGTCGGCGGTGTCCGAGCCCGGCAGGCTGTATAAATATGAAATGGTTTTATCGTGGCCTTCACGCTCAATGGCACGCTCTAAAGCTTTTTTTTCATGATTTTCCTGTTCAAGGAGATGTTCAATTTCTGCCAGGGCGGCAGCAGGTAGTCCTGCATCGGCCGGTTCAGCTCCCACAACAAAATAGCTGGTAAAATACCGTCCGGCTGTAACAGGAACCAAATTAGCCCGGACGTTCAGGAAGATCATATTTATTTCAAATGGCAACGCCTGCTCATCTTCCCACATAATACGCGTAACAGGTTCATTAAATACCGGGTCGATCGTTTCGACAACCTCGATCAGACGTACCCTATGTGCGCGAGAAGCTATAGAAGGATCTCCGGGAGTGGTCTGAAGCAACACCCATTTCCCCGGGTCTTTGTCTTCCGGAAGGTCATCGAATGGAGTCAGCACGTTTGCCTGATGACCTTTGATATACATGGAAGTAGTTCCCACACCCAGGCAGACTTCGCCTTTGTCCCGGATATGGGGTTCAAATGTATTTCGCCGATAATCTACAGAGTATGTTTTACCTGCCGCAATTTCGGCCAGCCCTCGCCCCACTTCATAGTAGATGCGTTGTCCGCTATCGCTTGCGGCCCAAACTTCCAGCCCCGCCGGGATATTCAGATTGATATTGGCTGGACCGGCCTCAACTGTGATATCCAGCCACGAGGAGGCCCCCGTGCCATGATGAATGATATAATCGATTAAACGTGCGTGATGTTGCAAAGAGCGTCGCTGGGTGGCGGTTTCCAGGTAAGCTTCAAGCCCTGCTCTATCCTGATAGTAAGCCATCTCGTCAGCCAGCCCGCTCATCACCTCAGCCAGCATGACTCCCGCATCAGCTTCGAGCCGGTCGTTCCAGTCCGGGTAACGCTGTGAGGCAAAGTCCAAAAGTGCCCGCCGGAAACTCCGGAAATCTCTTGCAAGGTAATTTATTGGAAAATCCACGGGTTCTTCAGGTGGACATTCATGATCGGGGGGCTTACAATCCAGGTCACTGGGACAGTTTGCCTTGAAGCTGAAGATTATATCGTTATAGAATGGGTCAATTCGGTCATCGTTTATCCGGAGCTTGTACAGGGTAAAATCACCCGGATAATCCGTCTCGAGACGAAGTACCTGATGGGCGTCAATAACCTCCCAGGAAAAGCCGGAAAGGGGAATCCGATGCGGCGGGGACGCCTCATCAAAAGCCCCGTATACCAAAAGCTGCTCTTCGTCCACATCTCCAACCAGTGGGGCAGTGAGAGTGAGGGGATCACGCAGGAAATAGACATCCAGAATTTGCTGATCCGGATGGACATAGACATAGTCTATTCCCGTTACCTGGTCCTGAGCCAGTAATTCCTGTAAGCGATTCGGTGCAGTAATCATAAGGTGCTTTCCAGGTTTAGATAGCGCCGTTCCCGGCGGGCTTTAAGGATATACACAATATTGACTTCCAGTTTTTCTTCTTTCGCTTCTACGTTGACTTCTTCAACACTGACGATTGTCCCCAGCCATTTTTCAAGAGCCTGGTAAACGGTAACCTGGGTCAGACTGGCCGTTGCGTCGCTGTTGGGCGCAAAAACCATCCGACGCAGCCCGCAACCAAATTCGGGCCGGTTGACCCGTTCGCCGGGATTGGTAAAGAGCAGTTGTTTGATGAGTTGCTCAACATGTTTGGCGTAGTCACTTTCCTCCGCCAGTTTTCCAAAGCCCTGGTCGATAGCAATCGGATAGAGAATACTGCTAATCGGCGATTTCATAATTAATTATCTGTGAATCTGTGTTATCAGGGATAGAGCAATCCTTCGGTATCGATTCTTTTGACGGAAACCTCTGATGAAGTCCCCGAGGTACTGGAGGGAATGTCGATCTTAAAAGCTCTCTTGTTATCAACCAAATGGCGGATAACGCCTTGTGCCACTGCAATAAACAGCAACCGGACCTGATCATTCATTTCAGGTTTGCCTGAACCCATAATGTGCTCCCACTCTTCCATAAATGCCTTTTCCATCGCATGTGCCATACTACCCGAATACTGAATTGGCTGTGTAGAATTTTTCGTACCTGCTTTTAATTTGTGAGCCATTTTATCCCTTTAACCTGATTTTACTTTGGTTGAAATTAGACTTGGTGTAGGAGGCGTGAAGACCGGAACCGGTGGGGCCGGGGTCACCGGAAACGTGCCGAGCGCCAGCTCACCCGGGTGCATATGTGAATTAAAAATCTGCACAAGTTGATTCAAATAGCTCATCAGTTCATCTCCGAATACAACCGGGTGTGTTGCATTTTCTACCAGTTCGATCTGGGGAGCCTCGACTACGACCTTCATTTTTCCTTTGACGGTTATTTTGCCCGACATCATTTCAAATGTCATAATATTGTCGCCGTTTTCATCGCTGAGCGTCAATTTCCGGGCGTTGTCGTCCATCGTGACCATCATTCCATGTTTGCTGCGAATAATTTTCAGAGAGGGCGTTGTCGCTGCACCCTGTTCATTTTCCGGTAGTTCCCCATTGGCCCAAAAACCACCTGTCCAGATGGGAAAAGAGGGATCACCTGCTTCAAACTCCACCCAAACCCCGGCTCCCGGTTCAGGAATGGTGTAGGTACCGACACCGTCGCCGGTATAGGGCAGGCAAGGCAACGCCCATGATTCGAGATCACCAAGTACTGCAGGCACCTTTACCTTGACTCTTCCCCGGGATGTTGGATCCGAATTTTCAGTGACTGTCCCCCGATATTTGCCGAAGTACCGGTTTCGTACCCAATCCAGTAATTGTTCAGTAATGTTATCTTGTAAATCTTCCATATAGTTTATTCCCAACCGTTGCGTATTAACCCGATTTGCATTTGATGAGACACGGCATCGATTATATGCCGCACTTCGGAAACAAGGTATTTGCCGCTGTGCCGGTTTCCTGCTCCAATGACATTTACCAGGTCGTATGTCTGTACAATTTTTTTCAGCTGATTATAGCTGGTATTGCATCTGGCGCTGATGAACCAGTCCGATTCCAGCAGAGCACCTTCACCACGCGCCCGCATATCTCCGCCGTCATCAGATGGGGCGGTCACATGAATGGAGCGAACATCCCTGCCTGCAATATCCATAAGAGCTTTATTCCCAAGGGACGTTTGTGGAGCTCCATTCAAGTTGCTGTCTAAAATCTGCTTGTTCGTCGTATCCAGTTGAGTTCCTACCACCTGTGTTGGCCGCTCCACATCCCAACTGATTTCCATTTGTTGCATATTATTGTCCGGATGATTAATGACTAAATCGGCGACTGTTTGCCGGTCTAAAGGAGGGCGTTTAAAATGGGCTGTCTCGACGCCCAATTCATTACAACTCAGCCAAAAATGAAAACCATTTCGACGGGCCAGTCGCCGGACAAATTGCAGGTCATTGCTTCGTTGAACCAGGTTATTGTTGGTTTCAATATGGCGGGCATTGGTTGATGCGATATCCGGAATCAGTTGGTAACCGGATACGATAGATATGACGGCTTCGCTGTCTGTTACATTCGACCACACCCTTGATTTAAACTCTCGTTCCATAATGATTGTGGAGTCGGCACCCTGAACTTCCATTTCAGAGCCGGCACCTCCGTGTTGCAGATTGATTCTCTGGCTGAAAACCGGGCCCTTCGCCAAACATTTCATCAATTCGCTTTCGTTTGGGACAAATATCGATATTGTTGAACCCGGGCCAATTCGAGATTCCTGAAGTTTCCGGATGTCACCATTACTTATATCTACCGAATAGTGGATACTGAATTGAGTCGCTTGTCCCATCCGTTGGTGCACCACCACCCGATCGGCCATGGCCAGGTCAGGATCCGGCAAGCCATCAATCCTTATGGAAATATTCAGACCCATCAGCGATTTTTAGCTGGTATTGCTATTTCGGATTGTTCGCTAAGTGTTTCAGGCAACATCACACCATTCACTCTGCATATCCGCCAAAATCCGGTGGGATTATTCAGGTATTTTGCTGCCAGGTGATCCAGACGCTGCCCCTGTTTCATTATATGATACCCCTGAACTTCTGATTCGGGGAGTTCGGGGATGGGTACAACGGCCACCCTGCGTTGCCGGCGGTCCGTTCGATAATAATATGGCAAATCCTTGTATCGGCTTTCTTCGTCAAACATGATTCATTATTTAACCTGCATTATTCACCAAAATTATTTTGTATGGCTTTAATCGCTTGTATACCAGAAAGATACTTCAAATTAAGCTTGCATTTTTTACAACGTTTTGTCAAACGCTGCGAAATTTGCCTGTGTGCTGCATTGGAGCTAAAAAGGAAGCATTCCCAAAATGGAATCTGCACTGTTGGCCGTATTCAAGGCCGCAAGTGCTTGTTTTTGTTTTCGTGTATATTTATAGGCAAAAATGGCCAGTTCTTCACTGAGGCTGTCTGAGTTAGGAAAGTCCTTTTCCGTAAGCATTTTCAGGCCTACCTTTACTTGAGCTCGAATAGGATAAAGGGTGGGTGAATAGGCCTGTTCTTCTACGGAAAAACTGGTCAGGCGTACCGGTGAAATCCGGCCCGGTCCCCAGACAAAAAGAACTACTGGAACCGTTCCACGCGGGACCGGTGCAGAAACTGTGCCGGCACCACCGCCAATTCCCGCACCGCCAGCATTGCTCCCCAGAGAGCCGGTAACAGAACCAAGCAGTCCTCCCAACAGGCTTTCCTCTTGCGGATAAAGAAGCATTTCCAGCGCAGCGACCCGATCAGCTACGCCCGAAACAACCGCAACCGGATGGGTGTCAGGATTCTCCAGTGCATCGGTGGCATCCAGCTCAAGTGTCAGATTAAAGGTCTCGGGAGGATCTTCGGGCTGCGCAGTTGCAGAAGCAGCGGATTTGAGATCAGAAGCCGGCGGCGGCTGCCATACTTCAAGGCTACGGGTCATGGTGGCAGGATTATATTGAAAAACAATCACATTGGGTATCGACTCGATAAAGCGTTCCGAAAACTCTATGAGAGCTCCTTTCAGTAATTTAGGACTTCGTGAATAACCGTTGGGCATGTGGATAAAATTTTAATTACGGGTATCCGGGGTTCTGCTTTGACGGGCTTGCCGAATCGACATGCAAATCATTCGCAACGCCCCGTGGTCTGTCCGGTGGAGAATGACTTTGTATTTTTGCCAGAATCGCATCCGTGATCATGGCTGCCTGTTCACGCTGTGAAGCGTTTCCTTGAATCGTAAGTTTTACATCAATACGTTCGATATACCGGGTATCTTCTTTGCTTGAAAAATTTCCGGCAATTTGCCTAGAAATCAGTTTGGCGAGTCGCCTGGCTTCTTCCCTGCTTAAATTGTGAATACGTAATATCATTTCGTTGATTTGAATCATGACTTTTCGGAATTACGATGAAGCAAATTCAATTTCCGTTCAGTACCATGTCCCTTAATTCTTTACTGACACCACGCCCTTCTTTGATCAGTTCACGCTCAAGTCCAAGCAGCAGGTGCCGAATGGTCAGGCTGGAATGCTCTTTCCGGGAAATAAAAAGAGCGGAAAGAACAGCGAATTTGATCTGTGCTCCGGATAGTTCTACCGTTTTTGCGAGGAAGTGAAGTTTGGTCTTTAACCCTGCAAGGCATCCTTCGCCGGCCAATTCCTTTACGTTTCTCTTCCAAATCTGAAAACGCTGCTCCGTATCGGGCCTGGAGAATTCCAGAATAAATCGAAGTCGCCGCATAAATCCGGCATCGATGTTCCCCTTCTTGTTGCTCGCCAGTATGGCCAGTCCGGGATAGCTTTCAATGGCTTGCAACAGATAATTGGTATCCGTATTAGAATAGCGGTCATGCGCATCCTTGATTTCAGTTCTTTTCCCAAATAGAGCATCGGCTTCATCAAACAACAGGACTGCATTCATCTGCCGGGCGCGCGAAAGAATACGATCCAGATTTTTGGAAGTTTCTCCCACATATTTACTGACGACAGAAGAAAGGTCAATTCGAAACAGGTCCAGGCCCAGCTCGGCAGCAATCACCTGTGCGGCCATTGTTTTTCCCGTACCCGGCGGTCCGCTAAACAGCGCGATAAGTCCTTTGCCTTGAGGAAACAATCGTTGCGCATTTTTATTTTCCCAAAATTGTTCCCGTGTTTCGGCTTCAAACACAAAATCTTCAAGATATTTCTGAAGCCATTCTGAAACGACTAGATCATCCCAGTTGAAAGGACATTCCATATAGTGAGCAAGTTTACCCAACTGATGGCGTGATGATTCTTTTAGCAGCTCTGTAGCTTCCTGAATGGATTCTATCCTGTGCCGGGCTATAGAAACGATTTGCCCGATGGTTACCTGGTAGCGCTGGATCATTTCTTCCAGTTCTTCTTCTGGCCAAGTTGCAGAAACAGGAACATGTCGTCGCCAAATATGCCGGCGTTCTTCAATGGTAAGTGCAGGGATCGAAATGCGATGATCTACAATTCCTTCGACTGAGGGCAGGCTTTGTCCCGGCGAACAAATGATGAATTGTATCTGGAATGCAGAAACTATATTCGGCCATCTCCTCTGTTCAATATTATGACCGCTCCAGGCTAATGCGCACCTGTCGAGGTAAGCCTGGCGCTGGGCATGAATATAAACCTGATTCCACTTTTCATCGGCCACATGATTGGTATCCAGGACCAACAGCGGCATTCCGAATTGATTTGACACGCAAGCGGCAAACGTTTTTCTCCCACTTCCTTCCGATCCCTCTAAACAGAGCCTGAGTGGCTGGTGCGGCGCTTTTTCAATCATTTTTGAAATATACTGCACTGTTTCATCCATCGGCCAGCCGGGCAGAGGGTCGTGTGGAATCTGAAAATGTCCAATTCCAATGAGTGATTCATCCAATTCAGTCTTACCTTGTAACCAATGGAATACATGAGCATCACATTCAAAGCGGGACGGCCCCCCATGTTCACACTCTTTTTCTATTATAATTCCCCACAGTCTTGAAGATGACAAGGCACTCAGTGACAATGTATGACGATATCCGAACAAGCGCGTTATCAACGATTCCGTGACATATCCGCGACCGGAATGATCCTGCAGGTACGCATAAACACTCTCGAGCTGAGGTTCCATATAAAGTGCTATAATAGCCTGCAGCATATCGGATTCTTCCCTCGTCAGTCCGAATTGACGGCAAAGGATCGCAAAATATGACTCCCGATCCTTTTCAAGGGCTTTTTCAACCCGCGCCAGCTCACGGTTCCACGCTCTTGCACTCTTATCTTGAGCCATCCAGGCTGCTTCAGCACTGGGGGAATTGTAATCGCGGAGAATACCATCAATGGCTGTATGATAATTTGGCGGCTGTTCCTTTCCATTTCTGTTTTCACTCCACAGTTTTCTCAGCCAGGCGACACGACGCTGCGCCCGCAGTCGAATGCGTGCAATTACCATTTCGAGAACCGGATCACTCCCGGTTGCCAAATCATTGGACTCGGTTCTCGTCCAGTCAGGATTTACCCTGGTATTTACGGTACTCTTATCCATTCGGGAGGGGACTCAGAGTTATTGACAAATATTCGAAACGGCAAATCCTGCCCTGTGGTCAAACCATCCGGTAGTCTGACCTGAAGATGGGTTGAATCGATTACGGTAAATTCTCCCGGATTCAGCGGTACTGTACCACTTTCCAGCAGGTTTTCAGCAACATATACGCGCAAGTCTTCCGTGGACAGATCAGCATGTTGAAAAATGTACCCGGTAACCTCAAATGTGTTATCTGCAGCAATAGGGCCTATGGAGTCAACTCGGGGACTGATCATAAAAGGGCATAGATTGGAAGAATGCTCAAAAGAGCGGGACTCTCCGTTTGCCAGTGTACGGGTACGGGTCACTACGATTTGTGCGGCATAGACTCCCGGCAATATGTCAGCCGTTGTACCCGCTAAAGGAAGATCGATGGTTTCCTGTACGATAGCCTTAACTTCATCTCCGCCGGTCATAACCGACCAGGCAGGACCAGCCACACCAGCTTCATCCCAATCACGGTAATTCAAATGCAACCGAACATCTTCACCCTCAAAGCCGGTTCCTGAAAAGCTGACTGGATTGCCGGGCGGGACCTGCGCCGGGCGAAGAGTCACTTCCGCAGCCTCGGTTTCGCCTGGAATGGTAAAAGAAATCACGTTTTGACTTGCGATAATCTTTGGGGCTCCCTCTACAAATGTGGGCACACTATAGGCGAGAACCCTACCGGCGCGGGTTCGGCTTTCTTCAGGTTCCAAAATCACAACCGACACTTGGTAATAAGCCGACAGTTTCAAAGGAGATTCACCGGCTGTCCAAAAGTTAACGGCTTCGCCTGGCGGCTGAGGCTGCAGCACAATACGAAAGCGATTATCACTGCCCTGGAGAATAAGCGGAAGCACATCGACCTCCGTATTATTAATCTCGACGGTGGTATTGTCCGATATTTCCGGGTAATCATGGAGTCCCTTCATCGCCACCCCCATCATCCGCTGTTCAAGGAAAGCTCCACTGCCGTCATCTGTGGTGCTGTGAGCACTCAACTGATAATACATATTCAACCCCATCGGGGTAAAACGCACCGGTGGTCGGTCTAATCCGGGTGCCTGCAGGTTTTTGTAATGTGTATCTTCGGTGATATGATATAAATAAATCCCTATTCCATCGTCCGGAATCCGGATCGGAGGCACCGGAAATACAGAAGGGTGATTTCCGGACCAGCCCGGCGACATGTCGAATGCACCTTTAATCAGGGTGATTAAAGATTGGGTTACCTGCGATATATCGAGAAGTGACATCCTATATCTGGCCTAATCCAAATCTGAGGTTAAAACGAGACGTTGACTTGGGTTTGGGTTTCACGGATTGCGGCCTCCCGTTAGGAGGGTGTGTTTCCGTTTTAACTTGTTGCATTGCCGGTGGCAATACCTCCACACGTATTTTTCCAATTACCAGTTTGTTGGCATGTCTCCTTCCGGTTAGTGAAGCTCTGGACCGGTATTGGATCACATCTGCCGGATCTGACCGGGATATGAAATTCCGCTCTTCCTCATTAGAAAAATGATTAACGGAACCTTTTGGAACGGATATTTTTTTCGATTTTAAATGGTTTTTCAACGGCATCTCTTCGGAATCCGGATTCAATTCTATCGAGGTTGAAGAACTCAAACTGTGTAGACCTCCCTCCTTGTCCGGTTGTTTTTCCTTTTTTTGGGAATAAGAGAACTCAGACGGTTCCATATTCTTTTTTTGATTTGATTTCATTTCTATTCGATATGAGTGCTCGAATACATCCGGAGCCACAGGTTGTATTCCGGGATTAGGTACCTCCGAATTGCCCGAAGATTTTTCAGTTCCATGGGAAGCACCGGGACCGGTTTTTATTTTTAAGTCTTTTCTATTTTCAACCGCTGAAGAAATCGGTGGTTCGAAATGAGAGACACTCCTCCTGTCATCCGGAATATCAGTATGAATGAATGTACGTTTGGAATGAGATGAGGATGGAGCAGTCCGTTCTGCGGAGCGGGAGCTGTGCTCCTTCGGCCGGATATC
>SKRC01000270.1 GCA_007118695.1 Balneolaceae bacterium
ATCCAGCTGCTTGATTATCAGGCCGAGAGTGAACGTAATGAGTGGCTTGCCGCTACCCGGCTTGGTTTTATCCGGATTTTACTTGGCCAAAGAGAAGTTGAAATATTAAAAAACCTGAAAACCCGGATTGATCGGCTTTCAGATGCATCAATGCGAAGAACAGAGACAGGTGAAGCTTCACCTATTGATGATCAATTACTTCAGATGAGCAACTACCAGATTCAGTCGCGTATTGAAGAACGAAGAATTGAAGTTGACCGCCTGACCTTGTTATGGCTTAACCGCATGGGCCTTGATGAGCATGCAGACATTTCCTTTACAGGTGAGTTTGAAGAACTGACCGTTCAAATTCCGGATCAAGCAACTTTGTTTGATTTTTTAGGTCAATCACCTCAATCCCGCACCTATCAGCAAGCCGTTGATGCCGCTGCGCTGGAAGAATCCGTAGCACGAAGCAACCGGCTCCCGTCTTTTGAGCTCTCTGCAGGGTATAAACAACTGAATCCAGATTGGCGTGGTTTTCTGATAGGGATATCACTTCCTCTTCCGCTTCTAAGTTCAAATACTGAATCCATCTCCCAGGCTCGGTCATTGCAACGAATTGAACAGGCAAACCTGGACTTTGCCCGGTCAGAACGGACTCAATTCACATTTCAGCTTCTTGGCGAACTGGACAGTTATGAACAAAAACTAAACCAATTCCCGGAGCACCTGATCAATCAGGATCAGTTTCTGAATAGACTGATCCTTTCCTATGAAGAAGGAACACTCTCTGTGAGCGATTTTCTGAGCACGCTGAACCTGATTGCAGACACTTATCAAACCCGATTTAACCAGCTTGCAAATTATTTTGGAATTGTTTCTGAGCTTGAAGCACTAACCGGGCAAGAATTCATCAGCCAATAATTAAATATCATGACATTAGGCCGAACCATTCTATCCATATCGCTGATTCTTTCTTTTATTATAATCGTTTTTACAGCCTGTAGTGAAGAACAGTCTACTCATTCCGATCATCCCGATCACTCTGTTCACAACCAAAGACTTACTTATTGGGAAGATGATTTTGAAATATTTGCCCTTTTCGGCGTTGATGAAAATTCGGAGCGAATCGATGGTGAATTATTTTTCTCCAGGAACCATCAACCCCTTGATATCCGGGATGGAGAAGTCCGGTTTATGGAAAACGGATCTATTTCAAGGCAAAAAGATCTGAATAGCACCCGGGATGGCGTGTATCCCTTTGAACTAACCTTCGGGAATTCAGATGAGCCGGAATTTGCAGTTACTTTTCGGACTGAACGCAATACCTACGACATCATTCTCGGTAGCGTAAACCGTTACGATGGGGTTGATGCAGATTTAAATGAGGATGAGGTTGTGGTGCTCGAAAAACCGATGCAGTGGAGAATGTCAGTTACTTCAGATAAAGCGGTATACCACACCATCCCGGATATGGTGCATGGAACAGGTACGGTCATCTACAATCCAGGGCACTATCACGAAATCTATTCTCCTGTTGACGGTTATATCGACTCCGGTAATATCAATGTGATCCCGGCT
Source organism: Balneolaceae bacterium (assembly GCA_007118695.1). Lineage (GTDB taxonomy): Bacteria > Bacteroidota > Rhodothermia > Balneolales > Balneolaceae > SKRC01. The sequence goes on from SKRC01000270.1 coordinate 1,564, forward strand.
TCAGGTACAGCCATCAAATCCGGAGAACGGCTTTTAACCATCTCACCCCTTTTATCATCAGAAAACTCATGGACAGAATTGAGGTTAGCTTACAGGCAGGCATCACAGGCTTTTGAGCGTGCCCGGCACCTTTTTGAAAATGATGCCATTTCACTCCGGGAATACCAGGAAAGGGAACGTGAATATGAAGTGAGGAAAGCGGGATATGATCAATTTTTAAACCGCAATCGAAACGGGGCAAATTTAGATGACGGGGGAAACTACCTCTATTTAAATGCCACCCACAATGGGGTTATAGCCGAAAGTTTTGTGGCTACCGGGAGAGAGGTAAAACAGGGTGATCACCTATTCTCAATATATGATCCTGCACATCTTTGGCTTGAAGTTTTCGCTTACCGTGATGAGTTAGGTAGTTTACCAGAAATCACTGGTGCGGAAATACGCACATCAAGAAATGAACGAATTACCCTGGACCGTTCCCATTTGGCCCTGGTGATCCGCGATCTGCGCAGTGATGCTACAGGCACCCGATCAAAAGTTACCCTTTCAATAGAAAATCATACCGATGCACTGTCACTGAACCAACCTGTTCGAGTGCGCCTGGCCGGAAATGATTCGGAGGAAGTTTTAGCCGTTCCAAACGAAGCGGTTTTCGACAACGAATCATACAAAGTGGTTTTTGTAATGCACTCAGGTGACCAGTTTGAACGAAGAATGGTTCAAACCGGCAGCAGTTACGGAGGAATGACGGCCATTCTTGACGGACTTGAAAGCGGAGAGAGGATTGTTACAAAAGGGGTTTATTCTCTTCACCTGATGACAGGAAACGTACAAATAGACGACGACCACGACCACTGATCCTATGCTTGATAAACTGATTCACAAAAGTATTCAGGAACGGTTGGCTGTCATCGTAATCACGGTAATCCTAGTGGTGGGTGGGTTTTATCTTACACGCGACATGGCTGTTGACGTCATTCCGGACGTCTCGGCCCCTGTTGTAACCGTCATCACAGAAGCTCCGGGAATGCCCCCGGAAGAGGTGGAACAGCTGATCACCTACATCATCGAATCCAGCCTTGTGGGTGCCGAAGGGGTGCGCCGCGTTCAATCCCGTTCCATTCTTGGCTTTTCATCAGTCCAGGTTGAATTTGACTGGAGTGTGGATGTGCAACACGCCCGGCAGATTACAACGGAGCGTTTACAGGGATTGGGCGACCAGCTTCCTTCACAAGCCGATGCACCGTTTCTTGCACCGGTAACCTCTATCATGGGTGAAATCATGCTGGCCGGCTTTACTTCAGAAGAGACCTCTCTCATGGATTTAAGAACCGAGGTTGATTATGTTGTTCGCCGAGAGCTTTTGGCGATGCCGGGAGTTGCCGCTGTTTCTGTTTATGGGGGGGATAAACAGGAATTCGTCATTGAACCGGATCCAGTCAGGCTCGAACAACTGGGAATCGGATTGGGTGTCGTTCTGGAAGCCGCCAAAAATGCTTCAGGAAGTATTTCGGGAGGCTTCACAAACTATTCAGGAAGGGAACTGACCATCAGGGGGTTTGGACGTGCAACAGAGATTGATCAAATAGGCCAGTCGTTTGTAACTAAAGACAGTGATGGATATCCCATATTGATCAGGGATATTGCGAATGTAGAAACAAAAGCCGCTCCTGCTATTGGTGCGGCATCGGTTAATGCACAGCCCGGTATTATTTTGGTCATTTCCAAGGAACCGGCTGCAAATACCCTCGATCTCACACGAGGAATTGAAACCCGGCTGAATGAACTCGTCTCTGCCATGCCGAACGATGTAACAGTGTACACTGATCTGTTTCAGCAGGCACAATTTATTGAAGTTGCGATTGATAATGTGCTGAATGCCCTCTTCATCAGCGCAATTCTTGTCATCTTTATTTTATTTGTCTTTTTGGTGAACTGGAGAGCCACTATCATTTCGCTCGTGGCGCTACCCGTTTCTGTAATTATATCTGTATTGGTTCTTTGGATGGCCGGTATGACGTTCAACACTATGACTCTGGGCGGCATTGCCATAGCCATAGGAGTACTGGTAGATGATGCCATTGTCTTTGTTGAGAATGTATTCCGAAGACTCCGGGAGAATAGAAAGCTGCCCGAATCTGAACGGGCTCCGTTTTTGAATGTGATTTCCCTGGCGTCCATTCAAATCAAAAATCCGATCGTACTTGCGAATTTCACCATTGTGGTGGTTTTTCTGCCTTTGCTGTTTTTAACCGGACTGGAAGGCAGTCTTCTCATGCCTCTTGGAGTGGCCTACGTAACCACAATAATTGCATCACTGCTGGTAGCCCTCACACTTACTCCTGCCATGAGCGCATGGCTGCTAAAAAATTCAGAAACTGAAAATGAAAAAGAAAGGTGGCTGCCGCTAAAACTCAAAAAGCTCTATCAACCTGTTTTGATATCTTGCTTTCGTTACAGGAATGCGGTACTTGCCGTTGTAGCGATCCTGTTTATAGTTACCCTGTTGTTGATTCCGGGAATTGGACGCTCCTTCCTGCCTGAGTTCAATGAAGGGGCATTAAATATTGGAATGGCCACCATGCCGGGTACATCTCTTGAGGAAAGCAATGAACTGGGCTATCTGCTTGAACGTGTACTCCTCGAACATCCTGCTGTGGTATCAACAGCCCGAAGGGTGGGCCGGGCGGAAATGGATGAGCACACCATGGGCTCGCACGGCCATGAAATAGAAATCCTTCTCGAACAAGACTCCAACAATTTCCACGAAATCATTGATGAGCTGCGTGAAATGGTTTCGGTATTACCGGGAATGAACGTGTCGTTCGATCAGCCGATTACTCACAGGATCGACCATATGCTTACCGGGGTCCGAACCAACCTAGCCGTAAAAGTATTTGGACCCGACAGAACCCGCCTTCAGGACATCAGCCATGACATTGAACGAATCCTGCGATCCCAGAATAATATTGAAGATATTTTAACAGCTGAGCAGCTCGATGTGGCTCAAATCCAGATTCTCCCTGATCGAGAAATGCTCGCTCTGCATGGAATATCGATTGGGCGTTTCAGTGAGTTTGTGGAACTTGCTTTTCGCGGAATTATTGTAAACCAAATTTACCGTGACCCCGCCGTATTCGATCTTTTGGTTCGTTATCCGGAGGAACATCGCTCCAGCCCGGATGCTATTCGACGCACAACAATCGAAATTTCAGATGGAAACCATATGCGCATCGGTGATCTGGCTGATGTCAGGGTCAGTTATGCACCCAACATCATTTCACGTGAAAATGCCAGCCGGATGATTGCTACTCAGGCCAATATTACCGGCGGAGATCTGAGCGGCACAGTGGAGCGCCTGAGGCAGCTTGCCATTGATGAAATTAACCTCGGTGGCGGCTATGTCCTATCATTTGAAGGCCAGTTTGAACAGGAACGCCAGGCTACACAGACCATTCTGCTGGTAAGCATCTTGTCCCTTATTTTGATTTATCTTGCGCTGCATGCCGTATTCAGATCGACCGGTCAGGCCATTCTTATTTTGCTGAATCTGCCCCTTGCGCTGGTTGGCGGTTTGTTCGTAGTGCGGTTTGGAAGCGGCATTCTCAGCATTGCCGGTTTAATCGGATTCATCACTCTGTTTGGCATTGCAGTAAGAAACGGTATCATCTTAATTGACCAGTACAATGAATTGATCAAACAGAAAAGCATGAATGTCAGAAAAGCTGTACTCACCGGTTCCTTAGACCGGCTTCAGCCCATTATGATGACCGTAATAACTACAGCACTTGCCCTTTTACCATTAGTGATCACAGGCAATCAGCCGGGAAATGAAATACAAGGCCCGATGGCTTCAGTAATTCTGGGGGGATTGATTACAGCTACTTTGCTGAACATGATTGTAGTGCCGCTGCTGTTTGAGTGGTATTTTTACAGAAAAAAACAGGTGTGATCGGTAAACTTCATAAACTGAACGATCAGTCCTCCAAGAGTTTAATATCCTTAGAGACTTTGAACTGAAATAATAAGGCTGGCCAGATCAACCATCACCTCTGCGAAGTGCGGATATCAAAAAGTGGTGCAAGTGCCGGTACAGACTCCAGCTCTTCCTGCATCTTCTCTGATATGTAAATTTGAGTTCGCTTCATAGGCTGAGGTGATGTATAAAAATAATGTGTGATTCCTTATCGATTTAATCAAATGTGTTATTTCTGAAGACCCTAATATTCTACATATTCCCGTATAGTTTCAATAAGTCTGGCGTTCTTTGTAAACTCGACCATCATATGCAGATGTTATAAACTGACAATTGACACACTGACACACTGAATTATGACCCCAGACTGGATTCCCAACATACATCCCTTTGTTGTTCACTTTCCTGTAGCATTGATCGTAATTGCTGTGGTTACCGATGTTGTCAGGGTTTTTGTTCAGCGATTTCTTTGGCTTAACAAAACATCACTTTTTCTTTACATCACCGGAACCCTCGGGTTGATGGCCGCCTATATTACCGGACAGCAGGCGGTGGATTTGGTCAATATAACCGGCGATGCCATTTCAGTGGTTTCCAGCCACGAGGACTGGGCGCTCTACACCACTATCTTTTTTATCGTATTTACGATCGTACGAACAGTCACCTATCTGCAAAACCGGGAACAGCGCTTTGTCTTCCGGGCTGTGATGGCCCTGATTGCCCTGGCCGGTGGCGGCATGCTCTGGCACACCGGTGAGCTCGGCGCCAAACTGGTATTCAAGCACGGGGTAGCTGTCGGTGAGATAGACCGGCTGCAGGAACGTGTGGAATCACTGGAAAGAGAACTCGCTGAGGTTTATGCGGAAGCAGATCCGCTTTTAGAGGAAGACGGATCCTGGGTCTGGCGTATCAATCCGGGTGCCGACCTGGCTTTATATGAAGCGTTCTCCCTCCATGGTGACAGTGACATATCAGCAGAAGTGGCAAGAGTAGACGGCGCCAACCAACTGGATCTGACCCCCGGCGAAGAGCAATCATACTTCCTCTATGGTGAACCAATTCGCAGTCTCGATGGCCGGATGGAATTGAATGCCGCCGACTTTGACGGAGAAATAATGTTGGTCCATCACTATCATGATCCGGATAACTATCAATATTTAAAGCTCTCCGGGTCACAGCTGACGCAGGGCAGAGTAGAAAACGGGACGGACAACATATTGCAATCCGAAGAAATAGATGTTGATTCCTGGCTCACTATACGTGTTACGGCCGATGGAAGGCATTTTTACGGGTATAAAAACGGTCAGACCATCACCCACACGCATGCAGATGAGATGGAGCCCGGCCTCACAGGTTTTTCCGTTCGGGGAGACGGAAAAGTTGCCATTCGTTATATTGAATTTCAATCCGTGAATTAAATCGTAAATGTTTCGAGTCAGCAAGCGAATCATGTTCCGAAGTGAATTCAGTAAAACAAGAACTCGAGAGAGTTCTGTAAAACCGATTCAGTGGCATAAACCCGGTGTGAAACGTATACAAGAGATAATTTTATACTACCTGTTCGGACACACTATTTAAGGAAATATCAAATTATCAGCGTGCTATAAGCTATTTTTTATATCAATCAACAAAATCCAACAGTTCCCAAAGGTCACTCCAGACACGCTCGCGAATTGAGTCAGCATAATCTTCAAATTCATCTACATCCAGGGTGGGATGAACATTCATGATGATTTCCCGTGTGATCCCCATCTCAATCTGTTCAATACTGCTATAATAATCGGCCGTAATAAAGTTGTAAGGGACTTTCACACCGGTCGGAAATACCAATTGGTAAAAATTCCAGCCGAGCATCCGGTTATTGTCAACCTGATCCAGATGCAATGGCCGGGCTATATTTTTCTCAAGGTCCAGGTATTCACCTAACCTTTCTGATGAAGCATTCATAAAATTGGCATTCATATAACGGCCGGGAAGTTCCTGGTCAGAACTGTTTACCGCTGCTTTTGTGAGCCATATTTCAGAATGAATTACATTTTTTAAGGGCTTTATGGTTTCCAATAACAACCGGTACGAATCCGCACTGGGCTGGCTGTCCAATTGCAGATCACTGAGGTCGGAGGCTATTTCAATTGAAATATAATTGTAATCCCTGCTGCTATTACTGCTGAATGGCACCCTGTAAAGCCTCCAGGAAGTCCGGCTGGTGTTTTCCAATCTGTTTATGTGCCATTGCTTCCAATCATTATGTGCATAACTCAGAAATTCTCCAAGGTCTTGTTTTTCCACATTCAGATAACTGACTTTGAGGTAAGCTCGTTCTTTCGACTGTGCCTGAATGGAATGGGATAAGACCGAAATAAACAATGTAATAAACAGGAAGCGAGTTAAGTTTATCATATAGCTTCGAATTTTGAATAATTTTTTATCTTGCAGAGAGCATTGCAACATTTCCGCCGAGGTGCAATCTGAATGAGATGTCATGTATATAGGCAGAAAAATCGAAGGACAAAGTAAAAAGTTTTAATTCAACATACCCATGAAAAACAAGTCTTTTTTATTGATCCTGGCAGGCCTTATAGCGGCCAGTATATTCTTTTGGGCGTTTATGTTTCAGGATCATTCGGATGAAAATGTCAATCCGGCCGAGGGGGAGATCACAATCACCATGTACCACGGAGAAGGCTGCATGTGTTGCGTGCGATGGGCCGAATATCTTGAAGAAGAAGGATTCACGGTTATCGACAAAAAGGTGGAGAACCTGTTCGATATAAAAGATGAGTATAACATCCCTTATGAGGTCAATTCCTGCCATACGGCCATCGTCGATGGCTATGTCGTCGAAGGCCATGTTCCTGCTGAAGATATCCGGAATCTTCTGGCTGAACGGCCTGATGTCATTGGAATCTCGGTGCCGGGAATGCCACCCAATGCCCCCGGAATGGACAGGCCTGTATCAAGGCCCTACCATGTGATCATCTTTGATCACGATCAGAACATGCATGTGTATAATACCCATGAATAGGGGAAGAATTTGTCAATTACCGATTGTCCATTGTTAACCGCCTGACGCTAACGCACTTTTCACTGCACTTTTACTCGTCCAGGTTCTGCTGCAGATCTTCTTCGGTAATCCTGCATTGAACGCCCCCGGCAGGGACATCCACCCCGGCAAGCCATGTAAGTGCATTCAGTACATAGGTACGGTTGTCTTCGTTGCCCCAGTTGTTGTGAAAGTGGCCTCCGGTATACCCGAACCCGCGGCCGCCGTCTTTGCGATCCACAACCCAGGAGAGCACTTCACTCCGGCCTTTTGCTTCAACTATATGATCGTACGGGCCTTGCGGAGACACATATGGACCGTCCCGGGTATCATCGGAAGGTATTGCAACGAGAAGAGGCGTAACACCGACCCTATCGGGCCGGAATCGAATATTGAAATACCATTCATCCTCCGTTGAAAAGGGCTCGACTCCCCGAAGAATCGGGTGGTTGGGCAAATGCTCAAATTCAGCCTCCCAAATCGGATTTACGGAGTAATGGGTTTCATAATAGCCGCCGATCCAGTCAACAAACTGCTCGCCGCCATTATTTTCCGGAACTTCCACCGCATAGTGCATCACTCCAAATCCTGTGCCCTGCTCGATATAGTTTTGCATCAGGTCAAGCCGGCCTTCCTGCACAACCGGATGGTTGCCGCCTCCGTCCATATACATGAAAATAGCATCTGCTCCCTCGAAAGCATTGTCAGACGAAGGCCATCCACCAAAATGCGTACTCACCTCAAGGCCATCCACATCTGCCAGGCACCTCTCAAATATCAGCACACCGGCTCTGTGCTCATGAGTTCCGGTACTGTGGCTTGCTTCCCCTGCAACCATCACCAGGCGCCTGGGCTCGCCAAGATCAGCATCATCGGATGCCATATTGTGTGAATCTGCTATATAAGTTTCAGCTGAGAAAAAATTGTAAGTATATCCCGGAAATGATTCTGCAATCAATTCCGGCTGGCTGTTCATTGAAAGAGCAAACAGAAACAGGACACCTGTAACAATTTTATATTTCATACTTGAATACGCATTTAAGTTACTTGTTTGGAACAGTTGTCATCGTTTGTAAGTATTTAAAGGTAACCATTTCATCATAATTCGATTAATGTAGCAAAATATGATGAAATGATGACAGTTAACAATGTTCTAAACCCGGTCATTTATCATTCATTGGCAACAGGTTTTTCCATATTTTCAACCCGAAACAGTTTTAAACCATTTTAGTTTATTGACATACATAAACATAATTTTCCCATAACTATATATCCCATGAAATTTTTTAGCCTGATACTCTTTACTTTTTTGCTGATTTTATCCGCCTGCGGTGAATCGGAACGTGAACAAGCCCAACAGGAACAATATGAAGCTCAACTTCAGCAGCAGATGATTGAGACCAATGAATCGTTCAGAGCTGATATTGCTGAAGTTCTGGAAAGTTATTTTAATCTGAAAGACGTTCTGGTTGAATCCGATGCACAGAAAGCTGCGACCCAGACAGGCATTCTGGTTGAACGCGCCGGAGAAGTTGATGTCAGCGGACTCAATGAAGAAACGACCATGGTATGGGCATCTTTTGCCGACCTGATTATCACAAATGGTGAACAACTCGCTGAGGAAACCGATGTTGATGAACAGAGAGTTTATTTTGAAGATATCTCTGAAACCATGATCCAGGTTGTAGATTCATTCAGGCCGGTAGGCTATGAAGTATTTGTGCAGAGTTGTCCGATGGTCAGAGATGGGTCTGCTGAGTGGCTCAGCCGGGAGGAGCAGATCAGGAATCCGTATCACGGCGACCGGATGCTGAATTGCGGTGAAGTAATCAGGCGGATTTAACCGTTTTGGACAGCTAAGAATATTTCTATTTTTAAGAAGCCGACAGTAACCGGTTAACATTGCAATTAATAAATTCGATCATGAAGAAAAAAATTCACACTTACGAAAGTGATGAGATATCAGTAACCTACGATGTCAAGCGCTGTATTCATGCACGTGAATGTGTCCGAGGCCTGCCCATGGTTTTTGATATCAATAAAAGGCCCTGGGTTCAACCGGAGATGGCCACTGCAGACAGGATTGCCAATGTAATTGAACGATGTCCGACCGGAGCACTCCATTACGAGTTCAAGAAGGGGACGCGATCGGAAAAACCCCCATCGAAGAACCGTATTATTTTAAGTGAAAACGGGCCTGTATACCTTTATGGTAATATCGAAATACAGGATGCCGGGGGGACTACGCTTATTGAAGATACCAGGGTGGCTCTGTGCCGGTGCGGAGCTTCTGATAACAAACCACTTTGTGATAATAATCATAAGGAAATCGGATTCCAGGCTGATGCCGATGCTGACACTTCCAGGCTGCCTGATGCTTCTGACGGTGAACATGACCGTATTATTTTGAAATTGATGAAGGATGGCCCCGTTCTCGTAGAGGGGACCTATACGATGGAGTTGCCTGGCGAGAAAACACACTCCTCTGCAAAAAACATTGCTCTCTGCCGGTGTGGCGGATCTGATAACAAGCCGTTTTGCGATGGCACCCACAAGGACAATGGATTTAAGTCTTAATTGCCTGATTGCTATACCACTTATCTACATTCCGTTTAAACGTATTCGTATATGATCGACAGCGAATCAATGATTAATCTTTTTACAAATATTGCAGACTAAATCGCTTCTGATATCCGGATCCATATTAATGGCACTGGCTGTTGCCTTTGGTGCTTTTGGCGCCCATGTTGTCCAGGAGATGCTCTCGCCCGACAGATTTGAAGTATATCAAACAGCCGTTGAGTATCATTTTTATCATGCGCTGGGCCTGATTCTGCTCGGCGGCATATCCCTTCACCTTCCTGATTCTGCCATGTTACGCTGGAGTGGCCGGATGCTTTTAGCCGGCATCCTTATTTTTTCCGGAAGTCTGTACCTGTTGACGCTAACGGATACCGGCTGGTTTGGAGCCATCACACCCATCGGCGGCCTCGCCTTTATTGCAGGATGGTTGTTGCTGGCCATAGCAGTTTTTAAATATGGGTTAGCTTGACTTTAACCGTCAATGCATATTATTTATATCTGTATGCCTTCTTGATTAAACCGCACTTGAAGTTACAGAGGAACCCGTCATGAAAAAATATGCATTACCTTTTCTACTCTTCCTATTTTCCGCTTCAGAACTCCTCGGTCAGAATGAAATTGAGCGCCAGCAAATTTCCCTGGATGGTTTGCAGGAGTTTGGCTTCACGGTTAACATCGAGGGGAGCCAGAGAGTGACAGACGATACCACCGTCACGCCCACCACCATCCGTCAGCAGGCCATCAATCAGATCGTTGACGCCAATTTACGTTATGTTGCCGACGAAGAGGTCTCTTCATCGGCAGAAATTCCGTTCCTCCACATGCACATCAATATGCTGGAACTGGAAAACGGGCTCATCCCCTTTTCCATAGAATTGAAGCTCTATCAGCCGGTCAGACTGATCCTTAATCGGGATCTTCAAACCTCGGCCAGCACCTGGGAGACCGGCATGGTTGGCATTGTCTCCTACGACCAGATACCTACTGTAAAGAGAGCGGCAAAAAATGTGATGGTAACTTTCCTCGATGACTATCGCAAAGTTAACCGGCGAGGGTTGTAAAATAAAATGTCCCTCCGGGTTAATGAAAGGACATTTATCGCTGCTCAAAAAATGTTGCGATATACATATATTCCAAAGGTTTCAACACCGTATCGGCAATAAATGACTACCCGGCAGATGTAACAGTCGAAAAGGCCCACAGAACCAAGTTATCCGTTCATAGCTGTTTGTAATACGCTCCACACTACCCGATAAAACCGACCTGTCGTATTGTTTTAGAAACCGGATACTCATTTTGCAAACAATGTATCTATTCATTTAATTGTGGATATCATTGCCGCATCCCAAGTACCGTTCCATTTATAAATAAAGGCCGTTGAATATTCTGGATTATCGAAATTTCTGTATCTCTTTTCCGGGTGTAACCGAGGAATTTCCTTTTGACGACAAGACCCTTGTATTCAAGGTAATGGGAAAAATGTTCACTGCCTGTGATGTGGATGATTTCAACAGCATCAATGTGAAATGCAACCCCCAGAAAGCGCTGCTGCTGCGGGAAGAGCATGCAGAAGTAAAGCCGGGTTATCATATGAATAAAAGGCATTGGAATACAATTGAAATGGATGGACAACTTCCCGACGAACTGATCAGCGAATGGATCAGGGATTCTTATCATCTGGTCGTGGCAAATTTAACCGGAAAACAGCGTGAAGCTCTTCAGGGTAAATAACGTACCGGTTTGAACATGCATACCTATGCCCAAAATCGTAGATTTGATCCATTTTTCAACTTATATTGGCATAAATCATTAATGGACACTCTAATACCCCATTCATAACATATGAATCTGTTATCGTTGCTGCTTGGCCTGGTGTTTTTGCAACCCGGGCCGAACCAAGTCAATCTGATTGCTCAGAATACCGATTCAACTATCCAGGATCCATATGTTATCGAAGCCTATCAACTTCAACCCGGTGAATCATTTACTCTCGATGGCAGGATGAATGAACCCTTTTGGGATCGCATATCTCCAATATCAAACTTTACCCAGCAGGAACCCAATGAAGGAGCACCTCCCAGTGAAGAAACCGAGATCTATATTGCCTTTGATGACGACTATCTTTACATCGGCGCCAAACTGTACGACAGCGAACCTGACAGAATACTTGCCTGGCAAAAAAGACGCAATCAAAGCCTGGCAACGGATGAACGTTTCATGTTCATTCTCGATACTTTCCATGACGGGCGGAATGCCTACTTCTTTGAAACCAATCCTGCCGGCCTTCGCGGTGACGGACTTCTGACGATCGGCCAGGGAACCAACCTTAATAAAGCATGGGATGGTATTTGGAATGTCCGGACATCGATTACCGACGAAGGCTGGGTGGCCGAAATCCGGATCCCCTTCCGCTCCATAGACTTCAACCCTGAGAATTCAACCTGGGGGATCAACTTTCAGCGAACCATTCGCCGTCATAACGAAGAGATCGTCTGGTCCGGATGGCGCCGGAACCAGGGACTGTTCCGCCCGCAAAATGCCGGAACCATCAGCGGTCTCACAGGCCTTAACCAGGGCCTGGGCCTTGAGGTAACCCCATACGCTACCGGAACAAGCGGGCGTAGCTGGGTGGACGGTGAATCCGAATTCGACAGGTCGGGCGATACCGGGATTGATGTAACTTACAGCATTACTCCCAGCATCCGCTCCTCGCTGACGATCAACACCGATTTTGCTGAAACGGAAGTTGATCAACGACGGGTAAACCTTACCCGGTTTCCACTCCGTTTCCCCGAGCAGCGGAACTTTTTCCTTGAAGGGGCCAGTATATTCAGTTTTGCCCCGGCAAGCGGGGTTGAACCCTTTTTCAGCCGCCGTATCGGTCTGGTAGAGGGCGAACCCATCCCGATCCGGGCAGGCGCACGGGTTTTGGGCCGTGAGGGCAATACGAATGTCGGTTTATATCAAATTCGGACCGGCAGCACCGATCAAGTGAACCGTGAAGATTTTACGGTCGCTCGCATAACACAAAATTTCCTGTCGGAAAGCAATATCGGACTACTTTACACCCGGAGGGGTACTCTGAATGATGACCTTTACAATAACCGGCACACCCTGGGAGCGGATTTGGAACTAAGCACATCTACGTTTCGGGGTGATAAGAATCTGCAATTCCAGGCGTTTTTCGTCTGGCACAATCCACATACTCCGGAAGAGGTCAGCAATTTCTGGGACCGCACGAGCCGGGGAATCCGGATCAACTATCCCAACTTCCCTTTTTATGTACGGACGTCATATCGGGAATTCGGCTCTTCATTTGATCCGGCTGTCGGCTTTACCGCCCGAAACGGATTCAGAAGATTTCAACCCACAATGGGCTATATCCATTATCTGTCCGACAACCGGCTGATCCGGTCATGGGAGGTGCAAACGAGATTTGAATACCTGACCGACCTGGACTTCCGCCCTTCCGATGTGAACCTGACGATTACCCCCATCGACATTGAATTTGAAAGCGGAGATGAATTCGAAGCCGGTATCCGCCGCGATTTTGAACGGCTTCCTTTCGACTTTGACATGCTCCGTGACGGAAGTGTAATTATACCGGCGGGCGATTACTACAACTGGATATTTAATACCGAATTCAGTACCGCCGGTTACAGAAACATAGCAGGCAGCATTGAATATACCTATGAAGAATTTTGGACCGGTACCCGGAACACATATGAACTGTCCGTTATTGTCCGCCCTTACCCGGGCATAAACCTGTCGGCCGACTGGAACCGGAGTGATATACGTCTGCCCCAGGCCGACTTTACGACCGACCTGATCCGGTTTCGCGGGAATATCGACCTGACCCCAAACACCGCACTCACCAACATCGTCCAATTTGATGATATCAGTGAAGTTCTGGGGCTCTACAACCGGTTCCG
>SKRC01000267.1 GCA_007118695.1 Balneolaceae bacterium
CCCGGAGCACAGGTTACGGAAGTGTTCAAAAATCATCTATTCGACATCCCCTGCTCGATGTTCCCTGTTCAATATTCCCTGTTCGATGTTCCCTGTTCAATATTCCCTGTTCGATATTCCCTGTTCGATGTTCGATATTCCCTTGATATTCTACCCCAGCCCGACCCGCTCAAAGATCCGGTCCACATTGCGGGTATGATGGGCATAATCAAATGCCGATTCGATATCATCTGCCGTCAGGTTTTTCCTGATTTTTGAATCTTTCTCAACCAATTTCCGGAATGATCGCTCCTCTTCCCAGGCTTTCATTGCCAGGGGCTGAACGGTATCATAGGCCTCCTCACGTGGCAGGCCTTTATCAATCAACATCAGGAGAAGCCGCTGGGAAAAAACCAGTCCGTGGGTTTTTTCCATATTTTCCTGCATATGTTCCGGATAGACGACGAGCTTTTTCATCACATTGGCAAACCGGACCAGCATATAATCAAGCAAAATGGTCGCATCCGGCATAATAATCCGTTCCACCGATGAGTGCGATATATCCCTTTCATGCCACAACGGTATGTTTTCGTAAGCCGATACCATATACCCTCTCAGCACTCTCGAACAGCCTGTTATGTTTTCCGAACTGACCGGATTGCGTTTGTGTGGCATGGCCGACGATCCCTTCTGCCCTTTCCGGAAAAACTCTTCCGCCTCCCGCAGCTCCGTCCGCTGCAGATGTCGCACTTCAACGGCCATTTTCTCCAGGGTTGATCCGATGAGCGCCAGGACCGACATGTAGTGCGCATGACGGTCTCGCTGCAGGGTTTGGGTAGAGACCGGGGCCGGAGACAATCCCAGGTATTCACAGGTGTATTCCTCCACTTCGGGCGGTATATTGGCAAAGGTGCCGACCGCACCCGACAACTTCCCGAACTCAACATCACCGGCAGCCGCATCAAACCGCGAGAGATTGCGCTTCATCTCTGCATACCAGAGGGCGCATTTTAATCCAAAGGTGGTCGGTTCGGCATGAACACCATGAGTCCGACCCATCATTACCGTATGCTTGTGTTCCACTGCTTTTGCCGATAAAACTTCCAGCATCCGGCTGATCCCCTCTCTCAATATCTTATTCGCCTGCTTCAGACGAACTCCGTTTGCCGTATCAACCACATCGGTTGATGTAAGCCCGTAGTGAACCCACTTCTTTTCCGGGCCGAGGCTCTCGGAGACCGACCGGGTAAAAGCCACAACATCGTGCCGTGTCTCCTTTTCAATTTCATGAATTCTGTCGATATCGAACGTCGCCTTCTCATAGAGCCGGTCCACATCTTCCTGTGGAATTCGGCCCAACCTGCTCCAGGCCCGGCAGGCGGCAAGTTCAACATCAAGCCAGGCTTGAAACTGGTTCTGCTGCGACCATATATCACTCATCACATCCCTGGAATATCGCTCAATCATTTACTTATTTACTTGTTATTAATTGAAAATTGCATTTCTGTATACAATGTGGTTCAACCTTCGGCCAAAAACTTCTGACCCTGTATGTATTCCCGACAGGCAAATCGGAATCGGTCGAAGACCAAAAAAGACTGATAACGTTTATAGGATAAAATTTTGAGCACACTGGCAAGGGTATAGATGATACCAGCGACAATCTTAAATTACTCTGCCAGAAGTTTTCCACCCCCCCTCCATTACCCCTTTCAACATGCCAACCCTGATGCTACTGAACGGGAATTTTCAGCCATTGGCCCTGTTCTATTTGATCATCCAGTTCAACCTGGTTGATGATAGCGATATCCTGTGCGTCAATTCTCATCGGGATCGGATCGGGCAAAAATGATTCAAACGTTCCGCTTCGGTCAGCCCTGTATGTTTGCAGGCGAACCGGCTGCTTATCGAGCTTTTCCCGGTCGGTCAGCCTGTCGAATGACTCAGTGACGTTTTCGAAATTGGGTCTGTATGTATCATATTGATTCCTGGTGGTATAACTCAGGAACCGGTAGATCCGGTTATCAAAGGCAACCGAATAGATGTGAAGTGCAATCGGAGTCCCATCATCCAGGGCCGCATGTGCTTTTGCCATGTAGGCCTCCCATTGGCCGCTGCTTCTGGCCTCTCTCTCCTCCACGAGATCGATGCCATCCTGTCCGGTTATTGACCTGACTGACTGCCGGGGTGAAGTGGCCTCCGAATCAATCCTGAAAATGGAAACGCCATCCTCCTGCGGACTCAGCAGGACTACCTGTGATGGCTGGTTGATCATTCTCCATCCTGATGGTATCACAAACTGGAATGCCAGATCCGGGTGATAGAAAAATCCATCTTCTTCAAAACCCTGCCTGGGATCCTCCCCAAACACCATCCCGTCTATGATCTCCATATACCGGTCTTCGTTCCGTATAGTTTGTTCAAATCCCCGTTCAGCCCATCGTTGAGCTATCCTGGGAATGTTTTTCTCCCGCTCACCGGGATCGGGGTGAGTGGATACAAAATTGGGAATGCTCTGTCCATATTTTTCTGATATCCGTTTCAGGCTGGTAAACAGAGCAGCTCCTTCTGCGGCGACATAACCGCTCCGGGCTGCATATTCCACTCCCAGTTCATCCGACTCTCTTTCATTGCTCCTGCTGTAGCTCAGAAAAATAAACTGTGCGGCCGTGCTGCTCAATTCAAGCAGGGTTTGCCCGGGCAAGCCAAAAATTTCCTGTCCCAGTACGGCCCCGCCAATTACCGCAACCTGCCCGAGGGTTTGCCGCAGTGCCCGTTGAGAGGCGTGCCTGGCGGCCACATGCCCGATTTCATGGCCCATCACAACGGCAAATTGGGCTTCATTGCTCAGGTGGGCCATCATACCACGTGTGAAATAGATATACCCGCCCGGCAGTGCAAAGGCATTTATCACGGGGCTATCGAGCATTCGGAAGGTAAATTCTGTCTCTCTGAACTGCCTGTCGGTATCCGGTCTTCTCAGGTGGCTCTCTGCAAGGATCAGTTCACCTATTTCCGTCACGTAATCAGCGACTTCTTCATCATCATACAAGCCGAACTGTGCCACGATTTCCGGATCCACCTCCTGTCCGATCTGAATCTCCTGGGCCCAGGAGTATCCAAATGCACGGGTTGTACCGGTAACCGGGTTCTTCTGGATCGAACATCCCGCAACGAGGAAGGTGATAAAAAAGGGCAGTAAAAAATAGGTTTTCAACTGTCTCATAAATGTAGTTTGTTTATTATCTCTCAAGTTAATGGTTCCATACGATTAAAACGAGAGGTTTTGCAATTTCAATGAACGGTTGTGTGTTGCAAGCCACTCAATCCCATATCACAATATCGCCTTCATCCGAATGATTCCGGACCAAGTGCAGCCATTGTTCAAAAATAATGACAAGAGCCAGTGAATCAAGCATACAATACCGTTTCAATGAATCGTGAATGACAGCCCGTTTCTGTTCATCACAAAATGGCGTCTTCGTATGCAGCCAGGCATTCATGGCAGCCGATCCTTCATCTATAGTTTCATTATTTCTCTGAATTAACGAATAAGGATCTGCCAGTGCTCCTTCGGTTTTTTCCACAAGTTGCAATTCAATGCCACTGAATTCGATTTTCTCCCTGTAGCGTTGCCTGAGATATTCGCTGCTCTGAAGGGTGCTCCTCAGAACCTGTTTGAGGCCGAGTCCGTTTCTCATCGATGAATTATAATAATAGTCGCGAACCAGCCTGTTCATATCCAAAAAACGATCGCCGTTCAACCCGTCAGCTCCCTGCAATAGGGCCTGAAGTTTCGCAGCGTAGTGATTGCTTCCCGCCTCGCTTCTTGAAAATTCCCGAACCAGGGTGTTCAGCGCCTGTTTTTCAAAAGGAGAGTACTGCACGAGTGTTCCATCTTCAATATTGGGGATGGACGTCAGATTCTTTACAAACTTTTGGTGCGGGTGGCCTTTTGCGCCGCTGTCAAGCCATTGGTTATGTACAATTTTCCCATTCTGATGCAATGTATGACAGGAATATTGAAAAAAGACCGGCTGATACGGGCTGCCCATCTCATGCATCGGGATCGGAGACGTTGCCGCTTCGAAATCGATAAAATGAAGCGGATAATGCATCTTATGCACCCGGTGCTTGAGTTTTGATTTAAGCCACTGGCGGGGTAATTTTATATTCCTCGCCGCTAAAAGCTGCAACATTCTTCTCTGCAGTATGCTGATTTTTCCAGCGGAGTAATCCCTGACCTCGTCGAAAGAACCGGTTCCCATCGGCAGGGGAACTTCCTCCTGCAAGTAATTCTCCTTTTCAGTTTCACGCTTATTGCCCTGACCGATCAGATCATACACATGCCTGTCCGGATTCAGGTACTGCCCGTTTAAATGATTTTCCCAGCAACCGACGGCTCCTACTTGCGGGTGTGATGGGCGAAATGGACACAATTTACAGGCTTCGGTTATCACAAAAGGTGCCTCACCGGTGGGATCAGCCAATTCCTGCCCCATCCACCGTACTTGTTCATCAAAGGATAAATCCCGGAAAAAAGGGTGCAAATCCTCATCATTAAAGTGATTCAAGATCCTGTCAACGGCACTGTCGGCTTTGATTTCCACAAAGAGTGATTCCACCAATTGACGATCGGCTTCACCAAAGGCGATTTTATTATAAAGATTTTTGATTTCGGAGCGAAATCGCGGATTTGGAAAACAGAGGCGGATCGAAAGCTCCATGCCGGGATAGAGTTTGCTGAGGATCCATTTTTTATAGGCAGCCTCTCGCACATACACCTTCTGCTTCCTGCCACCCAGCAGAAACTCATCGAGAGATTTTTTATTTGGCTTCCACACTTTCCCGTGCAACTGAAGCAGCGTCAGGGTCTGTCCATTCCGGATCAGAACCGGCAACCGGGCATGATAGTTTTTCCAGGCAACCACGCCTCCGTAAACGATCGACTCCCTGGCATTCAGCCACTTTCTTGTCTGCCCGATTGCTATTTTATGGCTGTTGTCAGCTTCCCTGCCCCCGGAATAAATCAGGCCCAGGGCCCTGCGCATCATAATTTTTGTTTCCGATTTATAGGGTATTCCGCTGTCTTGTGATGTTGCCGCATCACGCAGAAAGTGCACCTTCAACGGACAGGATGAAGCCTGCCTGAGTACCCAGGCATTCATTGTCTTTTTTGATTTCTCGCTCATGAAGAAGTGCCGATCACATTTACTTCCGGGACAAGTTCGATGCCAAATTGGTTTCGTACCGATTCACGAATACTTATCGCCAGTGCCCAAATTTCATCGCCGGTCGCCCCGCCATGATTGACGATAACCAGGGCCTGATTCTCATAGGTCCCCACATTACCAATTCTTTTGCCTTTCCAGCCTGTTTTCTCAATCAACCAACCGGCAGGGATTTTTACCATACCTTCATCAGCCGGGAATGACGGGACTGAATCGTATGCATTTTTCAACTCGTCCAGTTTGGATGCCGGCAACACCGGGTTTTTAAAAAAACTGCCTGCATTCCCAAGATCGGCCGGGTTCGGTAATTTACTGGTGCGAATCTCCACCACCCCCCGAAAAACATCTGCGATACCTGGCCTGTCAATATGATTGTTTTCCAGCCACTCTTCGAGAGATTTATAATGACTGTTGATAGTGTGCGGCGGTTTTCTAAGTTTCAGGGTTACCGAAAGAATGAAAAATCTCCCCTTGTACTCTTTCTTGAACACACTGTCCCTGTAACCAAATTCACAGTCCCGTGAATGAAAAATCCGCTTACTGCCGGTTTCCAGATCAAAGGCCGACAGGGAAACAAACACATCTTTCAGTTCAACCCCATACGCCCCGATATTCTGAATTGGGGCAGCCCCGACTGTACCCGGAATAAGTGCCAGATTTTCTATTCCGCCCCACCCCTGTTCCACACAATGCTTTACCAGACGGTGCCAGTCGTTTCCCCCTCCAACAGTCATACGAATATCCCGGCCAGATTCTTCAACTGCTTCGAGAAACCGTATTTCATTTTTCAGTACCAGGGGTTTGACTCTCCCTTTGAAGAGTACATTACTGCCCCCGCCCAGGACCCAGGTATCCTTCCCAAGCAGGCTTTGGTCATACAGATGAGTCAACTGATCCGGGTCTGTTATGGCAACAAACCGATCGGCATAAGCTTCAACATTCAATGTATTATAGGGTCTGAGATTGACATTGTGTTGAATTTCCGGGATCACTGTCTTGGACACATCTTTATAGTTTAAACTCAAACCTTCCGGGTTTCTTTGGCTTTGCTGGTGACTGGCAATAATTTTACCCTTAACTTTTTCACACGGTTATTCCTCACGGAATGAACGGTCATTTCAAGATCTTTATAAATGAGGCGTTCGCCGACGTTTGGGATCCGTTCCATAAGATGGTAAACCAGGCCTCCGAGAGTTTCAAAATCATCATCCGGTGAGGTAATTTCCCGGTCAAGTATCTCCTCCATATCATCCAGGTCAATTTTGGCATCAAAAATAAACACCCCGCTTTTGAACTGGGTATACAGTTTCTCCTCTTCTTCATCATACTCATCGCCTATATCGCCGACAATTTCTTCGAGTATGTCATCGAGGGTAAGAAGGCCTTCCGTGCCGCCATATTCATCCACCACAATTGCCAGGTGCGTTTTCTCCTGCTGAAAATCGCGCAACAGGTCATCCAGTTTTTTTGTAGCCGGTATGAACAGCGCTTTCCGTGCAATACTTTTCCAATTGATCGTTGCCTCTTCAAGCTCGGAATTGATATACGGGAGTACATCTTTGGCATAGATAATACCAAGTATATTATCGAGATCATTCTCATAAAGTGGCATTCTTGAAAGGCCTTTTTCCCGGATAACCCCGATGACCTGCTCCAGGGTTTGATCAACCGATACAGCTACAATATTTACCCGTGAAATCATGATTTCACGAACGGTAGTGTGACCAAATTCAATGACATTTTCAATGATTTCACGTTCTTCGCCTAAAATAGAGCCTGACTTTTCCCCCACTTCAGCCATAGCTTTCAGGTCGTCGGTGGTCATTTTACTGCTCGGTTTTGGCAGCCTCTTTTCAATCGACATGGTACTCTCGGCAATGAGCTTTGCAACCGGTTTGAGCAGGAGAAAATTTATATAAATGAACATGGCATATCGCCGCGACATTTTCAACGGATTGTTGATAGAGATGATTTTGGGTGTGATTTCACTCAGGATGAGGATCATAAATGTCAGCACGATTATTTCAATCGTATAGATGAGTATTTCATGCAAGCCAAAATAGGCGACAATCTGACCCGTCATCACGGCTGCAATAACGGAGGTGACGATATTGGCAAATGTATTGCCAATTAAAATGGTGGCCAGCAACCGCCGCGGCTTCTCCAGCATGTGGATAATCTTCATATCACGGCCGCCCGGCACCTGGTCACGGTCAAGTTTATCCATCTGAGTGGCCATGGAGAAGAAGGCCACCTCTGCGCCGGAAAATACTGCCCCCAGGACAAGCCCCAGAAGAATGATAGCCAGGTAGAGAGACAGGGATATAACACTTAGCGGCTCAGCGATTTCAGCCACATCTGCACCTGCGCGGAGAATGATATGTAAACTGTTACTTGGAGGTTCGTCTAATGTTTCCAATAACGGTTCTTTTGTTGATATGTCATCGGTCGACTCAAATAAAAAAGGCGGCAGTCGACTACCTGCCACCTAATTTAAGAATTATCCAGTTAATTTACCTTATTCTCTTATCAAAACGGCAGATCGTCGTCCATATCGTCGAATGAGTCATCAATATCGACGGTACTTCCCGCTTTGCTGTTGCCGGAATCCTGTTGCATTCCGCCTCCGGAACCCGCACGGCTGTCGAGCATGGTCAGCGTCAATGCCTTGATTTCGGTGGTGTATCGTTTCTGGCCCTCCTTGTCTTCCCACTCCCGGGTTTGAATAGGCCCTTCAATATACACCTGTGAACCCTTCTTCAGGTACTCCTGGCAGATTTCTGCAGTCCGCCCCCAGGCAACCACACGGTGCCATTCGGTACGTTCCTGCAGTTCACCGTTTCGATCCTTGAATCGCTCATTGGTCGCCACATTCAGTGTCGCCACTGCCGTATTCGATTGTGTATATCGAACTTCGGGGTCCTGCCCCAATCTCCCTATGATCATTGCTTTATTCAGTGAACTCATAATTAACACCTAACTTTTGTTTAATAGTTGTTCCTTATAGTATAAGAACAAGCTGCGAGCATTTCCTTACACTTTTTTTGAATTTTTTTTAAAAAAATTTTCCGGCACACCTGATTTAACCTGCCTTATTCACTCCCGAAGGATTTCGGGATGTATGGTTTTAACCATTTTGTCTGCCAAAAGGTAGTTGATATGGCATGCCGGACGCAGGCTCACCGGAGTGCATCCTCCAGTTCCAGGGAGGCATCGCTGCCTTCATCCCTGTATTTGATGATCAGTGCACAGGAGACCGACAACCCATTTTTTTCCGCCCATTGACTTCCTGCAGGCCTGCTGCCGGGTACAACAACAGCACCTTCCGGTATGGCCGCTCCTTTCCCAAGTTTTTTCTCGTTTACACAATCATATACCGGTACAGATTTGGACAGTGATACACCCGGCGCAATGACAGCCCTTTTCCTGACCAGGATCCCTTCAACAATCACAGCGCCGGCCCCGATGAAACAGTCATCCTCAATGACTACTGGACTCAGGCCGACCGGTTCCAGCACCCCGCCGATTTGCACACCGGCTGACAAATGCACATTCTTTCCAATCTGTGCACAGGAGCCAACCAATGCATGGCTGTCGATCATCGACCCTTCATCCACATATCCACCGGTATTGACATATGCCGGCGGCATGATGATCACTCCCGGTGCAACATACGCGCCTCTCCGAACGGAACTTCCTCCCGGAACCATCCGGACATTGTGATCAACGGTAAATTTTCTTGGCGGCAGATTGTGTTTATCCACAAAACCTTCATATGCCCCTTTATACTCTTCGTTTTCCCCTGCCCTGAATGCTTCCAGTATGGCATTCTTGACATCTACATTTGCTTTCCATGTTCCTGCGACCGGTGCTGCCGCCCGAATTTCTCCTTTTTCCAGCAGATCCAGTGTTTGTTTCCAATCCATTGTATTATGATCAGTCTTTTATTTTGAGATTTGAATACCAGTTTAAAATCGATTTGTCCGCTTCAAGAAGTATGTTTTTGTCTTTCAGCTCGCGTGTTGTCAAAGGCAGCCGTAAATCGGGATGTTCAATCCAGCCTTTCTCTACCAGCAGCACTTTGGCAGGAATCGGGTTTGAGGCTGAAAACAACGCTTTGACCGCCTTTGTCCAAACCTCTCCAAATGAGGAGGTCTCCCTTGCAAGAGACAGATCCACATATCGTGCAGTAGCCTGCGGCCAGATATTGGAGGCTACCGATACCAGTCCGCTGCAACCGAATTCTGCAAAAACCGGCAGCATCAGATCATCACCACTAAAAATGGGTATTTCAGGTGTCGTTTGTCTGAATGTGTTATAGTCGGTTTTACTTCCGCTGGCCTCCTTGATGCTCCACATATTGGGATGGCCGGATAGTGCCTGTATCACTGATGGTGGAATCTTCACCCCGGTTCTTCCAGGAATATTATACAGCATGCAAGGTTTGCCGGACACATCTAAAAGTGATCTGAACCAGGCTTCCATTCCGACCGGGCCCGGCTTGGAATAAAGCGGGGATACCAGTAAAAAAGCATCGATATTGAGATGGTTACAGGTTTCTATCCACTGCTGTTGCTGTTTCAGGTTAAAACCTCCTACCCCGACCATAACTCCAATATCCGGATTCATCCCGGAAACAAATGAAACGACAGATTTTTTTTCTTCCTGATCAAGGGCCAGGCCTTCACCGGTGCTGCCCAACAGTAAAATTCCGTTGCCGGCAGCCTCCTGTTGTCTGACAATATTCTCAAGGCCTGCAAAATCAACTGAACCGTCACTCTGCATAGGCGTGACGAGAGCAGTCCATAATTTCAATTCATTAATATTCATGTTGGATTCGTAAATGCCAGGTCAATGATAGATTCAAATGAGTACATACCCGGAATGATACCCGGATTGTTGTATAAAAACCGCGCAGCCCAAATCGCTCCGTGGGCAAAAACAGCGCGGTCATGGGCTTCATGTTTCAAAAACAGGGACTCTGCAGCCGTTTTCACATGCAGGGAATGTACGCCTTTTACATCACCTTCGCGATTCCAGGATATTTGTACATCATCCCTGCCAAGCCACTCCTTCCATTTCAGGGCCGTCCCGCTCGGGGCATCCAGTTTGTCCTTATGATGGATTTCATGAATATGAAATTCCGGATTTTTCAACAATTCCGAACCCTGCCCTACAGCTTCCAGGCATTTTCTCATTATGTTCATGCCGAGGCTGAAATTTGAGGCAATCACCCACCGGGAACCGTACGCTTTTACCCTCTCTGGCATATCTTCCGGCCACAGAAACCCTGTTGTTCCCCAAGCTGCCGGAATTTTTGATTCCAATATGGGCTCAATCAATTCACCTGCAGCAACACCGGGCACAAAAATAATCGCTACATCCGCTTTTTTCAGTTCCCCGGCTGTAGGTTTATTTACTTCATTAAAAACCATCAAATCTTTTTCACCGTGAAGTTTTTTTACATGGCCTCCGGTTTTCCCATCACCTATAAGTGCAATTTTCATTCGTATAACAATTTATTGTTAACTGACTTTTTTCGAGATAAAATGTTCGTGCAATTTTCGCACTACACCAGTAGCTTCGGATTCATTGACCAGAAAACATAGGTTATGTGAACTGGCTCCGTGGCAAATCATGCGAATATTTATTGAATCGAGCAGGTTAAAAAGCGGACCACTCACACCGGCCGTCGAATCCAGGTTATTGCCAACGAGAGCAATCAGTGCAAGCTCTCTTTCCACCTTTACATGTGCAATTTTTTCAAGTTCAAGGAGCATCTCCGGAGATAATCGCTTGTGCATTCCTTTTTGATTAGTGTCGATCGTCAGCGATACACTAACCTCACTGGTTGTAACCAGGTCAACACTGATATTAAAGTCTGCCAGAATTTGAAAAAGTTTTGCCAGGAATCCATGCCGGTGGAGCATATCGAGACTGTGAACGGTAATCAGAGTCTGCTCAGGCCGCAAAGAGATTGCCCGGATAATTGGTTTTTGGGTAATATTTTTTACTATCCATGTCCCCGGTTGATTCGGATGGATACTGGATCCCACATATACCTTGATATTTTTTCTGATCGCCGGTTTCAGTGTCGCCGGATGCAATACTTTCGCCCCGAAAAACGACAACTCGGCGGCCTCATCGAATGTCATCTCCGTTATCGGTATTGCTTCAGGACAAATTCTTGGATCGGTAGAATAGATGGCATTCACATCCGTCCAGATCTCCAGTACATCGGCATCGAGTGCTTCAGCCAGCAACGCTGCAGAATAGTCGCTTCCTCCCCTGCCCAGGGTTGTGGTAGTACCGTTTTTATCTGATCCGATAAATCCCTGCGTCACCACTCTTTTGGTTTTCAATTTCGGAACAAGTTGATCTGTGACTTTTTTCCTGATAAGATCAACCAAGGGTTCTGCATGTCCAAACTCACTATCGGTTTTAATGATGTCCCGGGCATCGATAAACTCGGCATCGATCCCCTTATCATTCAACAAACCGGTAAAAAGGGTTGATGAAAGCCGTTCACCGAAAGACAGCAATTCGTCCATTGCACGAATATCGTACGGCTCACTTGTTGTGATTTTTTCCCTGAGCTCATTCAATACAATCTGTAAATTGTTCCCGGTCTCTTTCGGGCTGTTTAAATTATTCAGTATTTCCAGATGTTTTTGCTCAATTTGCCGATAGACAGCTAAACGTTCAGATGGATCTTCTGTTTCACTAAGGGAAGAAAGCAAATTGGTGGTGCCTGAAGTGGCACTTACTACAATCACCCGTTTGTCACGGTCAACCTCAATAATGGATGCACATCGTTTCATTGCCTCGGCATCGGCAACACTGGTGCCACCGAATTTTGCAACTTTAATTAAATCAGGCATAGATTAAATCAGGCATAATTATTTAAACATTGTATTTCGGCTTGGAAGATACGAAAATGAACTTCTCTATTTGAACCTAAATATTGCCTGCATTTTTACACTGAAACCGGAAACTCCCGGAGGTAAAGGATGCATGGAATCAGACGATTTCCGGCCAAAATTAATGACTCAAAAGAAAGTGAATGATTGTACCAATCAGGTATTCCTTCCCCCTATGGCACCAGATCGACTTACCCAGGCTAAAGATACGTTCAATCCCGTACTGACATTGTATAACTGACAATTATTTTTTGTAACTTGTCAGATTAAAGACAGACGGTTAAACTCGTCGAAAGAACTGTAAATTTAATATTCAAAAACGATTTAGGTGACAGCCTATGCCAAGCGGAAAGAAAAGAAAACGCTCAAAAATCGCCAAGCATAAAAGAAAAAAACGACTACGCAAGAACCGGCATAAGAAGAAGAAATAACGTAATTCAGGGCTGTCTTAATAGTGGTGTCAGGCCGATCGGTCTCATAAAACGGGCCATCTGTCTATTGCCTTCATTTTGATCCAGTTTCCCGGCCACCGGGTTAAGGGAGTTAAAATGAGCGTTGAAACGACTATTGAGGCAGCCTTTTTTTATGTATCTCAGGCCGCATCAACCATTACAGAACTGTCAGCAATCCGAATAACCCGGTTAATCTTGTACAGGAGATTATGAATTTTTCTTTCCATGTACTTGTGAACATTCTTCAGGCTGTCCAGGTCCGATAAGGTATACTGGAAGTAAGAGATCAGGTTAATGGCCGTTAAATACTTGCCTTTCTCATCCCCTTCTATTTCAATGTGCCAGCGGGTTATTATATCATCAGATACCAACAATTCATTGACTTGCTTGCTCGCTTCCGCCATCCACTGGCTTGCGACATTAATCCTGTAATTTCCATCGCCATTGGTATTGTTTGGCTGACATTTTTCCTGGTCAAAATACCAGACCACTTCAATATCTATGACAGGTTCAACATTCGTCTCTACCAGGTGGGGAGCCTTTAAAAGCGGATGTTTCTCAGTACCCTGAAGTTGTTTGGCAATCGTTGTCTCTCTGAACCGGTCCCAGTCAATATTAATGGAAACCGCCTTCAGGTGCCGGGTTGAATCCGTAAGATCGATCCAGATTTCCAGTCCGGTAGCATTTATTTGAGTTTCTTCCCACGTTCTGAATTTACTAACATTTATCTTACTCTTGGACAGCGATGCCTGTACCTTATTCACAATCGAATGGAATATTGGATATTGCATAAAATCAGTTGTTCATAAGTTGTTGTTTACTCTCTGTAAGTAGAATCGATTTACCAGAATGAATAATTATTATATTCTAAAATATATAACAGATCATTTAAATCAAAAATTGGAAAACGCCAATTTTGCATTTAGCATTTCTCCTCACCGGAATGTATGGGAAGCGTATTTTTACAAAAATGATACCGGCAACAATGGTTTCCGGGTTATTTTCAGCTCTACACCCGGCGAAACAGCACTGTTCACCGATCAATATCGTGCACCCAAAAAAAGTAATGTAGTGAACTTTTTTGAGCCACTTGTTGAAAAAAAAGTAAAAGATGTAAAACTTGCCGAGGGCGACCGGTTATTGACAATCAGATTCCATAACAGTCCCGCTCTGTTGTTTCAACTTTTTGGAAATAAAGCCAATGTTTTCCTGGTGAAAAACGACACTATCATCGACTCGTTCAAGAACAAAAACGAGCTGGAAGGCAAAGAGGTTCCCCGGCCCAGAAAACCCAGGGATAAAGGAGATCCATCACCCGGCTTGAATGCCCGGCAACTGCTGCTTCATTATGATCAGAAACTGCCCCGGCACTTGCTTGACCCGATCATCGGGCACTATAAACTGGAAAATGCCGGAGCCGGGCGGGCCAGGGAAGTCGTAGAAATGTTGACCGAGGCCATGATCAACCGCCCCACTTTCCGGGTCCTGTCAAACGGAAATTTATGCATTATTCCCGATGACCTGCTGCCCCTGGAGAACAGGAAAACATTCGACAATATCAACGAAGCTGTAAAATTCGCCTATTACAAGGCCTCCCACTTGAGGCGTTTCGATAAACGAGTGCAGTCGATCAGGCCTAAACTGGTTAAATCCCTGAAAAAAGCCCGGAAAGCGATTCAACAACTGGAAAAAGCTGACAAGGCGAATGAACGGGCTGATCATTACGAGGAATGCGGCCACCTCCTCATGGCTCATGCCCATAAAGATCACGACCGCTCGAAAGAAAGCATAGAAGTAGATGATTTTTATAGTGAACAGGAACGTCGGAAAATTGAACTCAATCCAACGCTCTCAATTGCCGAAAACGCCAAAGAATATTATGACCGGGCGGCCAAGGCCAGGCGGCGTATTGTGGAATCGAAACGCCGGGATAAGGAGATCAAAAATGAAATTGATAACCTTGAAAAAATCCTTGAATCACTGGATCGGGTGAACAACCTGTATGAATTGCAGGACTGGGAAAAGAAGCACGAAGAACAACTGATGGAGCTTGGAATTGGGGGGGGAACCGGACAAAGAAAATCCACTCCTTATTACAAAACAGAATTTGACGGGTATGAAATCTGGATCGGTAAAAATGCAAAAAGCAATGATAAGCTCACTTCTGCAGCTCATAAAGAAGATATCTGGCTTCATGCACGGGGGGCCAGTGGATCTCATGTTGTGATCCGCATGAACAACACCCCGGAAAAACCTCCCATGCATGTCATTCACCGGGCGGCATCGTACGCCGCATGGCACTCCAAAATGCGTGGCTCACAATTGGTTCCCGTTATTTTTACCAAACGAAAATATGTGATTAAATCCAAAGGCACCCCGGCCGGAGCGGTTCGGGTGCAACGCGAAGAAGTCGTAATGGCAGAGCCGCAGGAACCGGAAAAGCAGTAATAGCCCGGATATCTCAC
>SKRC01000176.1 GCA_007118695.1 Balneolaceae bacterium
GAAGCTGTATGACCAGCGGGTCGATCGCCTGACGTACATATTCAGGGTCATTTTCAATCTCCCCGCGATACCAGCCGGTTACCCGGTCAAAAATTGATGGATCCGGCCACGAGGCCAGAGTCTCAAGCGCCTCTACCCGGACAACTTCCTCGATATCACCCCGCAGTGAAAACGCTGCAAGCCTGTCAGCATCGGCCCGGGTGCCGCCGTATAAACTGGCATTGATAGCCCGACGCATCAGCGGCTCATTGACAAAGCGGTCCTGATCGAGCATCTCCGCAAGGGCCGGCATTGCCTCATCAATAAAGGCATCGTCACTGATGGCACGGGCAGCTTCGGTCACGACAAATTCATCCTCATCTTCCAGGAACCGGGCCGCACCCGGGTGCTCCAGTCGCTTGAGGGCAACAATAGCGGCAATCCGGACAGCCGTTGAAGGATGATCGGCCAAAGCCGTCACGGAATCTCCATCCCCGATTCGTTCCAGGGCAATGGCACCGGTATGTCGCAAATAGACATCTTCATCATCATTGTCAACCAGCATCTGTACAATCGGCTCCATTGCCGGTACATACCCGATCCGGCCGAGTGCTTCGGTTGCAAAAAACCGAACACGCGCATTTTCATCCTCAAGAAGGGGGATCAGATCGTCGGCTGCCGGCTCGTAGCGGACATCTCCGAGCATTTTGGCTGCCTGTGCGCGAATCTCTGAGTCCGAATCATCCAAAAATCCTCTGAGCGGATCAACCACATCCAGGTCTGCCCGGCCCATCTGCGCCAGCCCCCAGATGCCATGGATTCGCGCGAGCTGATTATCGCTTTGTTCAATAACACCTAACAATTCTGAAGATGCACCCCGGCCGACCAGTTCAAATTGAGCTTTCTGACGAACCCTCATATCCTGATGTTCCAGTAACCCCACCAGGCCGGCTTCCGACCGGCCGCTGAAATCCTCAGCCAGCAATTCCCGGGTTTCAACACGGATTGGTGAGTTGGCTCCGTCCGGGGTATCCATCTTCCAGATGCGGCCCTTTTCATTTCTTCCCCATCCCTGGATCCAGTCATTCATATAAAGGGCTCCCTCCGGGCCGAATGCGAGCCCAACCGGAAGAATGCCCCGCATCACCTCCTGGTCGGTCTCCAGCTCAAAAGATGCCCCGCTTTCTTCCAGTGTGAAGGCGTAAAGGGGGGAATTTGCTGTAGATCCGCGGAAGGACACCACAAAAAAGTGCTCCTTCCAATCTTCACTCAGTGCAGTGCCCGGGTTGTGCCGGAAACCTGTCGGGCCTGCATGATATTCGGCAATTGGAGGCAGAATATAGGCAGCCTGCCCTTCAAATCTCGGCTTGAAAAACTCTTCATCCATAAACACTTTGTAATCGTTATTTTTCGGATCGTTGTACTTTCCGAACTGCCAGTTGATGCGCCAGCCGCTGTCCGATCCATTGACCAGATAGACCAGCCGCTCAAATTCACCCGGGTGATCCCCGTCATTATCGACGGTGATCAGGTTCCCATGCTTGTCAAAATCAAACTCATGGGTGTTTCTGATGCCTGCCGCAAATACTTCAAAATTGCTGCCATCCGGTTCTGACCTGAGAATCGCCCCTTCATTCGGGTAATACCAGCGCTTGCCCTCCTGGTCAACCACGTTTAATCCCATATCTCCAATACTCCAGTAGACTCTTCCGTCGGGGCCAACCCTGAGGCCCGACATTCCGTGGCCACTAAAGCCCATATGCACATTGTACCCATGGCTGATGGATTCCTTCCAGTCGGCCATGCCATCGCCGGTCGTATCCCGCAGCCGCCACATATCCGGGCCTACCCCCAAAAACACTTCATTATTGTAGTATAAAACGGCACCGGCCACATCCGTCACTTCATCATGAAAATCCTTGATGAAAAGCTGCGCCTGGTTGGCAAGCCCGTTGCCGGTCAGATCTTCCAGCCTCCAGACCTCCTCTTTTTCCACAGCCAGATCCCGCCAGTCGTGGGAACCGTCTTCATTCCGGTCCGGGATCCAGGTGTTTTCATCGCTTCGTTCCGGCGCCAGTTCTTCACGTAAAAATTCCCTGCGATCCTCAACTGTTTCCCAGGTTACCGACTCAATTCTCCAGCTGACATCGACATCCCGAACATCAAATTCGGAATTTCTGCTCCGATTGGTGACGGTAACCAAGGCTCTCCCCCAATAGTCAAAATCAAGTGCAATAGGATCACCCAGCAATTTCTCGGAAGCCCAGAGTGATAATTCAAAATCATCATGCATGGTTAGTGAAACCTCATCACGCAAAGCAAGCGCATCCAGATCGGCCTCTTCATCTTCAACCGTTATAATCACCTTTTCCGGCTGTTCCCTCTCACAACCGATAAATCCGATGAAAGTAAATATCAGGATGGTTGCAAGAAACCTGCTGATAGTTCCTGATGCAGTAATGTTCAATGTTTGTACTGTCTTCAAACGATCTGTCATGTTTGTTTTATTGAGAAGTCAATCTGAAGCATTAATACTCTCAACCGATAAAAAATAGATGATTTTTATAGTCGAATGTCGTGTACTCTGAAAAATTTTTTATTTGAAACCAAACCATGTGTGTCCGGCCATTTCAACCACGCCTGTTCGGCCATTAGCCATTAGAGGCATGCATTTGAAATGGTTTTCGAAAAGTATCAACGATCAATCGTTGCGGATCCTTCAATGATACAATTCCATAATTCAATTCTCAAAGATGCATATGGATCCTTTTGACGACCACACAATTAACAAAGAATATACAAATTCACAACTGATTATTTTGTCAGATGATTGTAAATCACATCATAAACCCGGGTCGGCTCCATGGGCCGGTCGGGCAGAAAATCTGTTTGCCGGGTTGATATCATTGGCCCTGCCAGATCCGATGAAGCCAACCGGCCGTGTGAGCCTCTAATTCCTTCCCCGTTGATCGGAATCAGGTCCATTGTATAGCGAAATCCGAGTTTTTTTTGCAGCAGCCGGAAGCCCGCTTTGAGTTTGGGAAATTTAATCCGGGGATCGATCAAAAGTTCGGCCGGATCGTAACCCGGCTTTGTGTGGATGTCCACCGTCGGAGCAAAATCGGGTGCCTTGCGATCGTCAAGCCAGTAGTAATAGGTGAACCAGGCATCGGGGCTTGCTACCGCTACCAACTCCCCCGAGCGGGGATGATTGAGTTTATTCGCTTTCTTTCCCTCATCATCCAGAACGCTCTCCACACCGGCTACATCCTCCAGGATTTTTTTGACCGGCTCAATATCTGATTCATTTCGAATATAAATATGCGCCAGCTGATGATCGGCCACCGCAAATGCCCGGCTGGAACCCGGGATCAGGATCTCCCCGCCCATCTCCTCCCGGACCGTTACATACCCTTTCTCCCGGAGTACCCGGTTGAGCGATACCGGCCGGCTGACCGGCTCAATGCCGTACTCGGAAAGCAAAATCACACGGGTGCCCCGCATTTCATAGAACTCTATCAGTTCCCGGCAGACGCTGTCTATTTCATTTAGATCAATCTTTATGCCGGGATGATCCGGTCCGATTCGCTGCAGGTTATAGTCCAGGTGCGGCAGATAGACCAGGGTAAGTGTCGGATCATATTTCTCAGCGGTAATCTTTGCCGATTCGGCGATCCAGCTGCTCGATTCGATTTTGGTATTGGGTCCCCAAAAATTAAACAGCGGGAACTGGCCCAGTACATCCTGCAATTCATCCCGGAACTCAATCGGCTTTGTAAGGATATCCGGGATCTTCACCCCATCGGCCCTGTAGATCGGCCGGGGTGTGATCAGGTAGTCTACCGTGGAATTCATATTGTACCACCAGAAGAGGTTGGCACAGGTAAAATCCGGATTCTCCGCTTTAAGTCGTTCCCAAATTTTGGGTGCCTCAATCAGCTTGTTGGATTGCCGCCAGAATTTGATTTCATCCATTTCACGGAAATACCACCCGTTGGCTACGATGCCGTGTTTGTCGGGCATTTCCCCCGTCAGGTAGGTGGCCTGCGCCGAACAGGTAACCGCCGGCAGCACCGATTTGACCGGAGTCATGCGTCCGCTGCCCGTCCATTCTGACAGAAACGGGGTGTGTTCCCCAATCAGATCAGGAGTTAATCCCACCACATTCAAAACCGCCGTCTTATGCATCTGTATGTTTTGTTATTAATGAAAGATTTTTTGGGTTTTCTAAGTAATTATTCAATTCACCGGTTTTCTTGCCACCAAAACAACCATTTCCTTAGTGAACCTTCGTGCCTCCGGGACTTTGTAGCCCCCAACACCCGGCGTCAACTGCCCAGCTGTAAAAACCACCGGAACTCCCGTTCA
>SKRC01000188.1 GCA_007118695.1 Balneolaceae bacterium
TCGAATCCCGGACGCCCGGTCCCGGTCCGGATCAGCGGCATCTTTTCCACTTTGCGTTCATCCTGCTGAAACGTGGCTATCCGCCTGGAGTCGGGCGACCACAGCAATATCGGGTTATCGCCACGGGTCCACCCCTGTGAATTGACGGCGTACCCGTAGTACTCCTCCCCGTCGTTAGTCAATTGAACCTCCTCCTCCGTTTCACGGTCAAAAACCCACAGGTTGTGATCTTCAATATAGGCGGCATACCGCCCATCGGGAGAGTCAACGGAATTGTGGACTGTTTGCGGCAGATTTTCGGGCTCGGCACACTCGTAGATTTCAATATTACATCTCCACTTTTTACCATTAAAGCGGAACTGCACTTCGGTTTGATTCCCGGCGTATTTAAAAAAACGAAACGGGAGTTGATACGTGCGTATTTCCCTTTCTGCCTGCTCCTCGATAGCCAGCGACAACCGTTCATGGTCGAATGCAGGTCGTTTGTCTGCCTGCCGGGAATCGACATAATAGAATTTCTGTCCTTCCGGTATATCTACCCTGTACCAGAAATCATCATTCTCCATCCAGAACGGATGTACCGTTGACCGGTATATTTTGCTTGACAGGTTCCAGGAAAGAAAACCGGCCGCTCTTTCGTATTCCCCGGTTGACAGCGATTCGGGTGCAATGGCCGCCTCATCATCGGTGACCGGTTCAACAGCAGCACAACCCCCAAGTATTAAGACAGTAAGCAACAAAAAGGTAAACTGGCGACTCAACATATCATCAGACATACATAAATCCTTATTCAATGGATTCTTCGGTTTCTTGAAATTTTTGAAATCAAATGATACTGCAAGTTCACTTATTTGGCAACCGGGGAATGGCTGCTTTGTAAATGAAGGCGTATGATACGGGGAATATTGCACACCCAATAGGAGTTGTGTGTGAGCGTAGCGATTCCAACGTAGTGAAATGAGGGGTAGCGATTCCCGTGAAACGAAATGAGGTGTACATGTGCACTCCACAAACCCGGTTTGCCCGGACCCTTGCAGGCAGGTGTATTGAAAAGCGGGTTAATTCTGGCCTAAAAACCAGAGTATCGTTTCACTGAAATAGGTTCCTGCCGCCCCGCTGTGGGACCGGTTTTCAACGGTGATGAACGAAACATCCTCACTGCCGGCTTTTACCAGGTTCTCCAAAGAATTCAGGGCTTCCTGGTGCGGAATGATTTCATCATTTTCCCCGTGGTACAGCCGAAGGGTTGATTCAACCCGGAAATTGGACAGATCATTGTCCATCAACACTTCCCGAAACTGAGCCTCTCCACCCGATATATATTGCTGCCTGAATACATTGCGAATTAAAAGATCCGTTTGATGGGGTAATTGTTCTTCAATTTCATCACCGAAAAACCCGCCTCTGAAGAGTTGTTCCGAAACGATAATATTATCATACGGACTGTTAAAATACCTGTTCAGTGGTTCGGTCGGGAAATAGGTATTCCTGTAGGCTTTCAGAAAAAAGGCATAGAACGGTGAAAACGCGAGCTCATCCTGTTCCAGGATCGTTGCTGCCAGTTCTTCCAGGTTGTATGCCCCGCCGCCAGCCGATGCCTTGCTTATGGAAAAACGCTCCTGCGGATCACCTTCAATGGCTTTCAAGACAGCCATTGCAGTAGAAGCACCCTGCGAATAGCCGCTCAAATAAAGATTTTCATTCCAGCTGATCTCTTCCGTTTCCAACATTTCTTTGGTTGCCAGCAACATATCGAACCCGACAACCTCATCCGATTCGGCAACCATATACGGATGCAACATGTCGCTGCTGCTGCCCCATCCAAGCAGATCGGGCATCGTGGTGATAAATCCGGCTGAGCCGAACAGCATCCCGAGGTTGCTCCATGCGGTATTCCTGTTGTCTGGTGACGCGATGTTTACATTCGATGGAGCTTCAGATTCATGAAAGATTGATGAACGATGCAGGCTCACCATGGTTGCCGGGTTTTGTCGCTGCGGCACCAATACCACACCGGATGCAAGCAGCGATTCACCGTTGGGTGCCTCGGTATGGTAAACCAGGCGGTAAGCAGTCACATCATAGGCCAGGAATGGTTTGACTTCCGGCGGGTAGAAATCCGAGATCCCTTCGGTCGTTATCGTGCCGATTTCATCATATGAAGAAAGCGTCTGCCACAGAGTGATCCCATCCCCATCATTGTCGTCGAAAAAATCACACCCGGGAACAGTCCCAATAAGCATCAGCAGAATTGCAGCAGCGAAAAATCGTAAATTCAGTTCCGGGAGTTTCATGGTCATTTCAGTGGGCATGGAATAATGATGAGCCTGCAATTATTTGTGAATCAGATTCGTTTTGTCAATATGCATTATTCAATTCAAATAAGTAAGATTGATACAATGTAAGAAGTTTGATGAACCTGCCATGAGTTACACAGTAAAGTGTATTTGGAGCTGCAATACATCGCAATACATCTACAGTCAAGAAATTAACATCATCGAACTTCATTTCTATGGCAATCCTGCATCATGCGATAAACTGTTCAATAATCGTTTTTATCAAGTTGTAAAATAAGTTATCTTTGCTTGATTTTCATTTCAGGGAAACAGCAACTGTTGAAACATACGTAAATAATTCGAAGAGTATAGACAAGACCGTGCAACAGACGTGAATAATTTCAGAGGGGTAGTAATTACGATTCTTACATTGTTTGCGGCAGTAATGCCGGCTTTCTCAGCAGCATCAGAGGATCAAAAACCTGCAAAATATATTCTTATCCACCTGGATTCCGTATCCAGTTATTATCTCAATTCTGAAATTGAAGCCGGTAATCTTCCAAATATCGAAAGGGTGATCCGTGAAGGCGGCATAATCGATAAAGCCGTCACCTATTTCCCCAGCAAAACCCCAACGGTTGTCTCCAGTTTACGATTTGCAACCCCGATTGAAGAGAGCGAACTGGTAAGCTGGTCGGGAGAGAACAGGGAGACCGGCGAATTTTTTACCGGCCCTAACACTTTCAGAGAGATGCTGTTGAGTAAATCCAGAATATCTGCCTTCAACCTGATTTATGGAATACCCGGATTTGACCGCCTTGCAGGTATTGCCCTGCGGAACCTGCCTGATTTACTGGACGAATACAGGGTGCTTGAGTTTTACTGGTATGCCGTGGATACATACGGACATTTTTTCGGTGAAGAACAGTATCTGAAAAAACTGAGGGTATTTGACAAACATTTCGGCCGCATGATGAATCGCCTTGATGATGATGTAAATGTCATCGTCTATGCAGATCACGGCATGACTTTTAATAAAGGAGTAAAGACACATATAGAGATCGAAGATTTAATCGGAGACAAGATGACAGCGGCGTCCTATCCGAATTTGTATATCAGTGATCTTGATGAAATTTCGGATATCGCAAAACAAATTGTGGATGAAACCAACATCGACTTTACTTTCTACAAGAGCAATGATGACAGGGTAACCGGCTACCACCGTGATGGCACGGTTTACATCCACCGGGAAGGTCCCCTGCTTCGGTACAGCTATGAAGGTTCCGACCCTTTTAATTATTTTGAGAAAGGTTATGATGGCAGTGCTCTGTCAATTCGGCAATGGCTTGAATTGACCTACGAAAGTCAATACCCCGCCGTTCCCATAAATATTTACGGTTTTCTGTCGAATCCTTCTGCCGGAGATATTATTACCCTTCTTGACGAGTCCAAATACAGTCAGTCGAAATACAGCAGAAGCGGCAATCACGGAGGATTTACCTATCGGGATGTCTCCGTACCGATCATTTTGAAGGGCCCTGATGTGGAATTCCTGTACGACAGGGAGACCCTTTGGCTGCAAAATCTGTTTGTTGAAATTGACAATGCCGATTTCGATTACCTGCCCTCCCGCGACAGTCATTATTTGAGTGGCTGGCACAATCCCGATACTAACGCAAATGTAACGCAGCTTAATTTTTCACCTGTATACAGATGGGGTATTGGATCTGAAATAACCTATACAGATCACCTGTCCATTGACCGGTATCAGTTTTGGGGGAAATATGATTTCTACCGCAGTTACCTGGCGCGAGTTTGGTTTGGCACCGGAATAGATGTCCATGATGGGGACCTGAGCCCGATGGCATTCATCCGGCATGAATTTCGATACCGCAGACTTTCGGCCAGGTCTACCCTTTCAACCACGGGCAATCACCGGTTTGCCCTGGAATTCCGCATTGTGGACCCTCTCTCCATACAAGTGGTCAACTTCAATTCGTTCGGGCTTCGGCTGCACTTTTAACCCTGTCGGAGCTCATCTTTTCCCTCCCGACAGCGGTCCCAGCTTTTGAACTTGGAGCGCCAGCGGAATGCACATTTTTGATCGCGAAGAGA
>SKRC01000008.1 GCA_007118695.1 Balneolaceae bacterium
CCGTAAATCAGTATCGGGATTTCCGGGGAAACTTTGCCATACCAGCCGAAATCTTCTCCATACATAACCGGAGACATTTCCAGTACCTTATTTTCTCCCAATACTTCTTTAAAAACTCCGGCCATTTTTTCAGCTAAATCAGGGTCATTATAAACAGATTGAAGAGAACGGTCTTCAAATACGACCTGCGGCCATTCTTCTTGCGGAAGGCCTGCTGCTTTCCCTCTTGCATCGGCTATTTCGGTGATTCTTTTTTTGATTTTATCCCGGACATCCGCGCTAAAGGATCGTATCGTTAAATTGAGTTCTACTTCGTTGGGGATGATATTTGCGCTGCTTCCACCCCGGATTGAACCGACCGATAAAACAGCCGGGTCAAGAGCCGAAATTTCCCGGCTTACTATGGTTTGGAAGTCGAGAACCAGTTTCGATGCTATAATGATTGGATCGACGGCTAAATTTGGATAGGCACCATGTCCGCCCCGGCCTTTTACTGTAATCCTGGCATTGTCTACATTGGCGTATGCATATCCGGGTACGATTCCTACTTTACCCGATTCCAGCGCAGAGTTCACATGAATTGCCAAAGCATATTCCGGGCGAGGAAATCTCTCAAAAAGCCCGTCCTCTATCATTGTTTTTGCACCCAGGCCAATTTCCTCAGCCGGCTGACCGATAAATACCAGTGTCCCCTGCCAGTTGTCCTTCAATTCGGTAAGCACTCTTGCCGTTCCAATCATCACAGCCATATGCATATCATGGCCGCATGCGTGCATCACATAACTCTCCTGGCCATCGGAAGTTGTTGCAATTTGAGTGCTTGCAAATGGCACCCCGGTCTCCTCTCTTATCGGCAGAGCATCCATATCGCTGCGCACCATTATTACAGGCCCATCACCATTTTTTAACACGCCCACTATGCCATAACCCCCCACCCTCTCGGTGACTGTAAAACCGAGATCTCTCAACTCACCGGCAAGTTTTGCGGCAGTGTTTTTCTCTTGCAAAGAGAGTTCCGGATTTGCATGCAGATGTTTGTACAGATTTTCCAAATAGTCGTAGTTATCATCGATGATCTTTTCCACAGCTTGCGATTGTGCCGAAACCGAACCGGATAAGATGAGCGTAAAAACCAAAATGAACGTATTGATCTTAAATGTCATAAAATTCTCGAATTTTGTTGCCCTTTAAATTACATCAAATCAAACAATCTTGGAAGCATCAGGCTCAGATCTTCCCAGAAAGTAACGAGCATCAGGGTGAGGAGCATGGCGATGAACAGCGGCATCAGCGGCTTGATTACCTTTTCGATCGTGGTGCCTGCCACACTCACACCAACAAACAGCAGGGTTCCGACAGGAGGTGTGCAGATGCCGATACAGAGGTTCATAATCATGATGATGCCGAAATGAACCGGGTCGATACCCAGTTCCGCGACGACTGGCAGGAAGATCGGTGTAAAGATCAATACCGCCGGTGTCATATCCATAAACATCCCCACTCCCAGCAGGATCATGTTGATGATCAGCAGCAGTAAGATTTTGTTGTCGCTAAGGGCGAGCAGTCCTTCACTGATCGACTGGGGTATGTGACCAAACGACATCACCCACGACATACTGATGGAAGTGGCGATCAGCAGCATGACGATCGAAGTGGTTTGCACCGAATCCATCAGTACATCGGGCAGATCTCTGAAGGTCAGTTCTTTGTAAAAGAAAGCCAGCCCGAGTGTGTAAACCACGGCAATAGCAGCAGCTTCGGTGGCTGTAAATATTCCAATAACAATTCCACCGATAACAATGATTAACAATAGCAGGCTGGGAAGTGCATGGAAAAAAGATTGCAGCAGATTTTTAAACGAACTGCGCTCACCGACAGGGAAATTCTTCCACATTGCCCAGACAGCCGCTACGCCCATCAGAATCAGCCCGGTGAGGATGCCTGGTATATAACCGGCAATAAACAGCGCGGCAATGGATGTCCCTCCGCTGGCAAGCGAATAGACAATTAAAATATTGGAGGGTGGAATGATCAGCCCCATGGTGGAGGAAGAGATGTTAATGGCTGCACCGAACTCCTTGGTATACCCCTCCTTTTCCATTCGCGGGCCCAGGATGCTGCCGATGGCCGATGCCGCGGCTACCGAAGAGCCGGCAATGGCCCCGAAAAGCATGGCTGCTACTACGTTGATGTGGGCCAGTCCGCCAGGCAGTGAGCCGATTATGTTTTTGGCGAAATTGATCAGCCGGGTGGCAATCCCTCCCTTGTTCATCAGCTGACCGGCCAGGATAAAAAACGGAATGGCCAGCAGGGTAAAACTGTCCAGGCTGGTCAATACCTGTTGAGCCATCGTGGTTAAAGCCGTGATCGAGTCCAGGCTGAACAAAATGGTCAGTACACTGGCAATACCCAGGGTCCACGCAACGGGGACGCCGATGGCCAATAAAATCAGAAAGCTCAATACCAGTATCAGAATTTCAATGATTCCCATGGAGTTTGATTTAAATTGATCCTTTGAAATCTTCCGTATCAAACGGCTGTTCGCCGGCCACCTGCTCCGGATCGGCCTTCATCAGGTCAAGAATATCGGATAGTTTGTAATAAATGATTAACAGGCCGCTGATGGGCCCGATCGAATAAACCGCACCCATCGGTATCTGAAGTGTTGGCGTTAGTTGAAGGTAGGCAAGGGTATAGTACACAAGCATGCCGCCGCCGATGACAAAGACAGCCAGAACAAAGGAGATGACGATCAGGTTGATCAGAATATTCAGTTTTCTCCGGTTGGGCGGGCTCAGCCGGGCCGGCAGTACATTGATCGCTATATGCAGATTCTTGCCGGAGTAGTAGGCGGCTCCCAGGAGGCTGACCCAGATGAGCAGAAAGCGGGCCAGTTCATCGGTAAAGGTACTCGGAGCATTCAGGATGTAGCGGGAAAACACCTGCCAGACAACCACTACTACCAACAGTCCCATCAGGAATACAAGTGCATGTCTTGTAATGGTATCAATGATTTTTCGCACGGTTAGTTAGCTTGTTGGGTTCGTAAAATTTGGTTTATTCAACTTGTTGTATGCGTTCCACCCACTTGTACAGATCCGGATTGTTGTCTCTGATATTATCATAGATATGTTGCACCCTTTCCCGGAAAGGTTCCTGGTCGGGGTAGATTACTTCAACGCCTGCCTCCCGGACAATGCGGATAGACTCTTCTTCCGATTCCCTCCATAATTCGCGCTGATATTCCACCGATTCGTTTACGGCTTTCATCAGCCAGTCTCTTTCCTGATCGGTCAGGTTGTCCCAGTCTCTGGTTCCCATGACCAGCACATCGGGTACGGCTGTATGTTCATTCAGGCTGTAGTAGTCGGTCACCTCATAATGGCGGGAGGTGTAGAAGCTGGGCGGGTTGTTCTCTGCCCCATCGACAATTCCTCCCTGGAAAGCCGTATAGAGTTCACCATAGGCCAGCGGTGTGGCTGATCCGCCGTAGGCCCGGATCAGGTTCATTGCCATGATGCTTGGCTGCACCCTTATTTTCAATCCGGCCAGATCATCCGGGGTATTGATCGGACGGCCGATGGAGTAAAAACTTCTCATGCCTGCATCATAATAGGCAATGCCTCTCAGGCGGTATCTTACACCCTCAAGAAGAAGTTCTTTTCCGACATCACCCCATAAAACATTTGTATAATGGTCGTCATCCCGGAAAAGATAGGGCAGGCTGAAAGCCTGCATGGGAGGTACTATGTTTTCCAAAACCGCACTCGATATTTTGGTGATGCCAATCGTGCCTATCTGGACAAGTTCCAGAAGCTCCCGTTCCCCTCCAAGCTGGCCGGTAGGATAGATCTCTATTTTCAAAGCGCCATCCGAGTACTCGTCAACGAGCTCGGCCATCCGGTCCATGGCGATGGAGACGGGATGGTTTAAATGCATGGCGTGCGCCAGGATGATGGTCTTGTGATCCTGTTTTGATTCTGAATTACGACAACCCTGAAAGATCAGAAGTATAAAAAACGTCAAAAGTAGAGACTGTTTATTGAGCATATGGGTGTGACTCATGACCAACGCTATGTGTAAGCCCTGTCAGGTTTAAGCTACTTGATCCGGGTTTTTGGAAATCTAATTATTTTTAACCAATTTATTAAATATGACTTTACCGGTAAAGCCTATTTTTCGTATTTTCCCACCTGTCAGGAAGTAATTAACAAGCTTGAGTGTAACCTTTAGAAATAAATGAAGCAAATAACTTCAACGAGTAATTTAAAAGATGAGCTATTTAAAAGCAGGAACAGAAAAAATAACTTCGAATCTTGTAAAGGGAATTTTGGACTTACATGGCAATGCGTCATTGTATGAGAAATCGATTCATGAAGATCAAGG
>SKRC01000089.1 GCA_007118695.1 Balneolaceae bacterium
ATGATTTAATGGGACTTAATTTTTCTAAAGATACGTATCACGATATGTGGCGACTAAAGGAAAATGCCGGCAGGGATGGGAATCTTTACCCACCACATAGTATTGGTCCAATTGCAAAGGCTATGAATATTAATAGCGGTGATAAAATGGATTATCTTGTATCCACTTCCAGCAATGATTTCATGATGGCAAACAGGGCAATGGAGCTT
Organism: Balneolaceae bacterium; assembly: GCA_007118695.1. Classification (GTDB taxonomy): domain Bacteria; phylum Bacteroidota; class Rhodothermia; order Balneolales; family Balneolaceae; genus SKRC01. Next base: position 210 of record SKRC01000089.1, read on the forward strand.
GCTGAGAAAGACAGTTTTTGGGAGCCGTTTGTAGACAAGGATTATCGTGGTAATATGAATACAACAATCATTCGGACAAAAAAAGGCCGAACGATTATGCTGCAACATGATGTATCCTCACCCCGTCCATATTCAAGAATTCATCTGATAAGCGGCACAAAAGGTATCGCCAGAAAATGGCCATTACCGGCCAGAATTGCTACAAGCCATGACGGATGGTTACCCAAAGAAGAATTTGAAACATTGGAAGAAACGTATACCCCTGAAATCACCAGAAAAGTTGGTGAAATGGCAAGGCAGGTTGGAGGCCATGGAGGTATGGACACATTAATGGACTGGAGACTAATAGATTGCCTTCGAAACGGGTTACCGCTTGATATGGATGTTTATGATGCTGCACTTTGGAGTGCAATTGGGCCATTAAGTGAGTGGTCTGTAGCCAATCGTTCCAATTCTATTGATGTGCCCGATTTTACATCAGGTGCATGGGAAACCAATAAGCCGGGCATGGATATTGAACTACAGTATGGTGGAAGCACAAGGATCATTTAATGTTGCCAATGAGTATTTATTTAAAAAATTATTACCGGTGATTCATATTCGATTACCTTCTGTATTGCAGGTGTATTCCAGGAAGGTTTTTAATCCCTGCAGAGCTGAATTCTTTCGACTTACCTCCATCTGATTATCTGATTAAATGATAATTTCGAAGAATTGTATGGTTTTTCAAAGATTTTAAAACACTTATCACAGCAGGTATTATGAGAAGAACAAAAGAAGAAAGAAATTTCGATGCCATTGTTATCGGATCGGGCATGAGCGGTGGATATGCAGCAAAGGAGCTTTGCGATCAGGGGGTAAAAACCCTGGTTTTGGAACGAGGTCGTCCGGTACCCCATGGTGATTACCCCACTTCAAACCTGGACCCGTGGGAGATAAAGAACAACGGTCGGCTACCCCTGGATCACCTGAAGAAAAATCCTGTTATCGCCCGTTGTTATGCCTACGACAGTGCAACGGAGCATTTTTTTGTAAAAGATGAGGAACAGCCCTACATCCAGGAGAAACCGTTTGACTGGATTCGCAGCTATCAGGAAGGCGGGAAGTCCCTGGTTTGGGCCCGCGGATGCCAACGCTGGAGTAAATACGATTTTGAAGGTCCGGCACGCGATGGATACGGCATTGAATGGCCTATCACATATGATGAACTGGCTCCCTGGTATTCTGAAGTGGAACGGTTTGTAGGCTGGAGCGGAAACAAGGATGGCCTGGAACACTTTCCAGACGGAGATTTTCTTCCTCCCTTTGAAATGAATTGTGTAGAAAAGCATATGAAGCAGAAAATTGAATCTGAATACCCGGACAGGTATATGATTCAGGGGCGATGCGCACACCTGACCGAAGTTAAGGATATACACAGACAGCAAGGCCGGGGACAATGCCTGTCACGAACGCTTTGCCGGCGCGGGTGTCCGATCGGGGCCTATTTCAGCTCAAACTCCTCGACACTGCCCTGGGCTCAACGCACGGGAAACCTTACAGTGCAGACCTATTCAATCGTGCATTCCATTATATATGACGACCAGAAAGGCAAAGCCACAGGTGTTCGTGTAATTGATACGAATACCAGGGAGATGTCCGAGTATTATGCGCGGGTTATTTTTGTAAATGCAGCCTGCCTGAATTCCAATATGATACTGCTGAACAGTACCTCCAATCGCTTTCCAAATGGATTGGGTAATGACAGTGGTGTTCTTGGCCATTATATCGGGTTTCATAATTATCGGGGCCGGATGAGTGCGGATTTTGAGGGCTACGAAGATCGATATTATTATGGCCGCAGGCCTACCGGCCCCATAATACCACCATTTCGGAATGTATATCAACAGGATAGTGATGCTGACTTTCAAGCTAAATATCATATTTCTTCCAATGCAAGCCGGCCTGGCTGGGGACGGGGAACCCGTTCTTTAAACATCGGCCGGGAATTGAAGGAAGAGATGCAAACCCCGGGCGGATGGAGGGTGGGCATGCGAATGTCCGGAGAGGTGCTCCCAGAATATGAAAACCATGTTCGCCTGAGTGATTCCGAAACAGATGAGTGGGGGATGCCACAACTGGTATTTTCGATAGATTATTCCGACAATGATGAAAACATGATCCGGGATTTTCTGGAACAGGGTGCAGAAATGCTTGAACGAATAGGTTGTAAAAACATCCAGACAACAGATAACAAACAGGCACCCGGGCTAGATATTCATGAAATGGGTGGCGTACGGATGGGGAATGATCCGAAAACATCTATTCTGAACAAGTGGAATCAGGTTCACACTTGTAACAATGTTTATGTGACTGATGGTGCCTGTATGTCATCGGTTGCAACCCAAAATCCGTCACTGACATTTATGGCGATTACTGCCCGGGCTGCCAATCACGCCGCTAAAGAAATGAAAAAAGGTAATTTGTAAATTATTATACTTTTCATTAAAAGGAAGTTGGTTGATTGCATCACTTTTTAAAACTGAACTCTAATTCAAAACTTCATTACAAATGAAAAGACTGGATTTTTTAAAGTTGGGATCTGCCGGATTAACCGGCCTTACAGTTGGAAGCATGTTAACCAAACCACAGGTTGCCACGGCTACACGTACAAATCAAGAGTCGAGTTGGCCACTGAAAAAAGGATATATGTTAGGAACATTCCCATCACGGGATGAATACTCAATTTTGCAAAAGTTCCAAATGTTGCGTGATGCAGGTTTTGACGGTGTTGAACCCGATAGCGGACTCGACCGCTCTGAAGTACTCCGGGCAAAGGAGCAAACCGGTCTTGAGATACCAAGTGTGGTAGTGTCAACCCATTGGTCGCACCCGTTGTCGAGCCGGGATCCAAATGTCCGGTTGGCCGGTCTTAATGGGTTGAGAACAGCAATTGAAGATGCTCATGAATACGGTGCCGGTTGTATCCTGCTTGTACCGGGCAGGGTTACCGAGGAGGTTTCTTACGATGAGGTTTACAAAAGGTCTCAGGCAGAAATTCGTAAAGCAGTACCGCTGGCTGAAGAGCTTGGGGTAACGATTGCAATTGAAAATGTGTGGAATCAGTTTCTGCTCAGCCCTCTTGAAGCTGCCCGGTATGTCGATGAATTCAATTCGGAATACGTCGGATGGTATTTTGATATAGGGAATATTATAAATTATGGCTGGCCTCATCATTGGATTCAGATCCTGGGCGAACGTATTGCGATGATCCATGTAAAAGAATTCAGCCTGGAAAAAAGAGATCAGGAAGGGTTGCGGAGGGGCTTCAGGGTCAACTACCTGGAGGGCGACAATAACTGGCCGCAAATCATGAGTGCCTTAAAGGAAGTCGGGTACAGAGGTTATGGCATTGCAGAACCGGCTTATCGGGAAGAGGGAGTGGCTGATGAAAAATGGCTGCAGGAATATGTGTCCAATAAATTGGATAAAATATTCAGTATGTAACAACCTATTGCGACACATAAAGTCAATGTGGAATGGTCATGCCGGATTTAACTTTGATTTATTTACTTAATTTGTCGAACCATACGTGCCTATAGACAACTTCTCAAATCATGTTACCTGACCGGGCAACGATATTATTACCGGTATCGGGTATGCGAGTTATCCTCCTCCACTTCCTCCAACTATGAAGAATTGATTTCCATCGATATAGCCCCGATCCATCAAAAAAGCAATACCAGACATTAAATCATCGTAGTCTTCACCTGGATAATTGAAGTTGATATATGAGGCAAATTCATCTCCACAACTGGTACTGCTTCCGGGAAAAAATTATTTCAGCATCGGAAATAACTCTCTGATTTCTTCATCTGTAGGCTGATGGCCATATTCGGCAATTTCGAAGGATTCAAACCGGTTAATTTTTTTTGCTTTATCCGGCCCATACCACTTTTCAAGTGATTCATGAATCCCAGCAGATAAATGGCCCATATCACTGTTCCAGTGATCCAGCCAGTCAATCAGAAACTGACGACGGTCTTTTGCTTCTCTTGGCACTTTCTTTGTTATCCCGGTAACCATGGGAAGCCATTCATAAAACTGGGATATGTGAGCTTCCAGGGCATCAATCTTTCTATCAAATGTTTCATCAATGTCAACAACGATGTCAGG
>SKRC01000274.1 GCA_007118695.1 Balneolaceae bacterium
AACCTGCCACCTGCTACTGCTCCCTGCCACTGCCACTGCCACTGCCACTGCCACTGCCACTGCCACTGCCACTGCCACTGCCACTGCCTACTATTCCCTGCTACTGTCAATAGAACACCCCACAAATTAAAGTGCTGAACGCACTTTAATTGTCTCCCCCGACCGCCGTCGGGAAGATGCTTCTGCCCACTGTTTACTGTTCATTGACACACTGACACACTGCCAACTGTCACATGTTTCTCCGATATTGCCCGCCGACTTCATAAAGGGCATGAGATATTTGGCCGAGCGATGCAACCTTGACCGTCTCCATCAGGGTCTCAAACAAATTGCCGTTTTTACGTGCCACATTTCTGAGCTCTTCCAGGGCTTTGGCACTCTCGCTTTTGTTGCGTTTTTGAAATTGCTCCAGGTTTTGAATCTGCTGCGCCTTCTCTTCTTCTGTAGAGCGAATCAGTTCAATCTCACGCTCCTCTTCTTCGCTTTTCTTTTCACTTTTAAACGTATTGACACCGATGATCGGCATCTCACCGGAATGCTTGAGCGATTCGTAGTGGAGACTCTCATCCTGGATTTTGCCGCGCTGGTACATATGCTCCATCGCACCAAGCACACCACCCCGCTGGGTCAGGCTGTCGAATTCAGACAAAATCGCCTCTTCCACCAGGTCGGTAAGCTCTTCCAGGAAGTAGGAACCCTGGTTGATATTCTCGTTTTTGGCTGTTCCAAGCTCTTTGTTGATAATCAACTGGATCGCCAGGGCACGCCTGACCGATTCCTCGGTCGGAGTGGTAATTGCCTCATCATATGCATTAGTATGCAGTGAATTGCAGTTGTCATATATGGCCAACAGCGCCTGAAGTGTCGTGCGGATATCGTTAAACTGGATCTCCTGGGCGTGCAACGACCGCCCGCTGGTCTGGATATGATATTTCAGCTTTTGGGACCGCTCGTTGGCTCCGTACTTGTGCTTCATCGCTACAGACCAGATACGGCGTGCTACCCGGCCGATCACCGCATACTCCGGATCGAGGCCGTTGCTAAAGAAGAACGACAGGTTATGGGCAAAATCGTCAATATCGAGCCCGCGCGCCAGGTAGTATTCCACATACGTAAATCCGTTGGCCAGGGTAAAGGCTGCCTGGGTGATTGGATTGGCCCCGGCCTCGGCGATATGATAGCCCGAAATGGATACGGAGTAGTAATTGCGCACCTTGTGTTCGGTAAAATACGTCTGAATATCGCCCATCATCTTCAGGGCAAATTCAGTAGAGAAAATACAGGTATTTTGCGCCTGGTCCTCTTTCAGTATATCGGCCTGCACCGTGCCCCTGACCACATTCAAAGTCTTCGCCCTGATCTTTTCATAGGTCTCCCGATCCACCAGTTTATCTCCCGAAATACCCAGCAGCCCCAGGCCAAACCCGTCGTGAGTGGGTGGCAGCTCCAATCCATATTCCGGTGCCGGCAACCCGTTTTCACTGAAATATTTTTTAATTTTCCTTTGTGCTTCTTCCCATTTGCCCTCCTCTTTCAGATGATTCTCCACCTCCTGGTCAACAGCCGTATTCATAAACATGGCCAGGATCATAGGCGCCGGGCCGTTGATCGTCATCGACACTGAAGTGGCCGGCTCGGTCAGGCGGAAACCGGAATAGAGCTTCTTCATATCATCGAGCGTGCAAATACTCACACCCGAGTTGCCGATCTTTCCATAAATATCGGGACGGTGATCCGGATCTTCGCCATACAGGGTCACCGAGTCAAATGCGGTGGATAGACGTGCCGCCGGCATCCCCTCACTGACATAATGAAACCGTTTATTGGTCCGCTCCGGTGTGCCCTCTCCGGCAAACATCCGGGTGGGGTCCTCCCCTTCCCTCTTGAATGGATATACCCCTGCCGTATAGGGAAAATAACCCGGCAGATTTTCTTTCAGGGCAAATTTCAGGCGCTCTCCCGGGTATTTTGTTTTCGGAAGCGCCACCCGGGGAATTTTGGTCCCGCTCAGGGATTCTGAAAATAGTTTATACTCCATTACCCTGTCACGGATTTTTACCTTAAACAGATCTTCGTTGTACTTTTCATACAGCTCGTCCCAATCCTCGAGAATCGATTTACAGAGACTATCGAGCTTGCCCGTCCAGTGCTCCTTCATTTCAAGCAGCCGGGTCTCCATCTCATCGCGGCCGTCCGGATCCCAATTCTCGAGCTGACGTAGGGTTCCTTCAACCTGGCCCAGGTTCGAAGCGATCTCAATCTGCTGCTCCGCCCAGGAGTGATAATCGTGAATGGTTTCAGAGATTTCGGACAAATAACGCTGCCTGCGCCCGGGAATAATGGCTTGTGACTGCAGGTCCTCAGCTGGTTCGGAGTTGGTATAAATCTTCGGAGCATAATCCAGTCCGTAATGATCGTTGATGCGATCGACAATCGCTGCAAACAGCCGGTTCACCCCTTCATCGTTGAACTGGGCGGCAATCGTCGGGTAGACGGGCATTTCCTCCGGTTTCCTGTGCCAGTCCCCCCGGTTTCGCTGCATCTGTTTCCGGACATCCCTGAGAGCGTCCAGGGATCCCTTTTTTTCAAATTTATTCAACACCACGATCTCGGCCAGATCAAGCATATTGATCTTTTCAAGCTGCGTTGCCGCCCCGTATTCGTGCGTCATCACATAGATGGGAATATCGGTGACATCAACTATCTCGGTTCCGCTCTGGCCGATGCCGCTGGTTTCCACAATCACCAGATCAAACCCGGCTGAGAGATAGAAGGCAATGGTACTTTTCACAGCATCGCTGATGGCCTTGTTGGTTGATCGGGTCGCCATGCTCCTCATGAAGACCCGGTCGGTGTCGATGCTGTTCATACGGATCCGGTCGCCAAGCAAGGCCCCGCCGGTGCGGACTTTGGACGGGTCGATGGAGATAATCCCAATTTGTATGTCTGCAAATTCCGATAAAAACCGCCGGACGATTTCATCGGTCAGCGAACTTTTTCCAGCACCACCGGTACCCGTAATACCGATCAGGGGCACTTTCACAGCCGAATCACTGCCCGGTTTGAAGAACACTTTGCCTTCCCCGGTAACCAGGCCGCCATCCTTGTAAGCGAGAATTTCATCGTTCCTGTTTTCCAAAGCCGTGACCGCTCGTGCCAGTTCAGGAACCTGCCTGTTCCTGGCTTTTTCCAGGTTCGGTTTTTTTTGGCTCACCGGGTCATAATCACACGCCTCCAGCATTAAGTTGATCATTCCCTGAAGCCCCATTTCACTGCCATCGGCCACCGAAAAGATGCGTGTAACGCCATATTCATGAAGCTCGCGGATCTCATCGTCGACAATCACCCCGCCGCCGCCGCCAAAGACCTTGATATGCGGGGCTCCCCGCTCCTTCAACAGGTCCACCATATACCTGAAGTATTCCATGTGCCCGCCCTGGTAGGAGCTGATGGCAATCCCCTGGACATCTTCCTGGATGGCACAGTCTACAATCTCACTGACCGATCGGTTGTGGCCCAGATGGATCACTTCTGCCCCGGTTGCCTGCAGGATGCGTCTCATGATATTGATACTCGCATCATGCCCGTCGAACAGGCTGGCAGCCGTTACGAAGCGTATTTTATGCTTTGGGCTGTATTTATCCCGGACCTGCCGCTTGGCAGATGCTTTCTGTGTTTTCGGCTGATCTGATTTTTTGGCTTTAGCTGAGCCTTCTTTCATACGTTGAATAATCTTATGGAAGCGTTTTCATCAAAATAAGAAAAATGCACCAGTTTTGAATGAAGCACTTTTCCACTTGTATGATATAGGAACGTTTGAATGATCCGGGTATGATTTGATCAATTTTCAGCAGCTACAAAAACAATCCAGTGCCCGTCACCGGGTGCGGTAAACCGTACCCCGGTGTCCGCTCTCACCTGGCCGGACTCGCTCCACTCGGCTTCATCCACGTTGATCCAGCGGTAGATAAATGTGTTTTCACCGGAGTCATTGGAATCCCCGGAGTTAACTGAACCGGCGGAGCCGGCTGATTCAGGCTCACCGGTCAAATCCACAGTAACCGAACCTCCGTCCGGAAAATAGGCCGCATACTGACGGCCCGGTATGGCCAGCAGGTATGCTTCGTTTTCACTGCGATCCCCCAGCAAGTCGTTTCGCGGCTCGGTATGCACCATGTCCAATTCATCGGTTACCATGCGCAGCGATTGAATGACTTTTTGTGCACGCAGGCTTAACCCCAGGCCAAAATCACTCTTGGCATACATCTCTTCCGGATCTTCAATCGGGTGGGGCCGATGGAATCGGGCTCCGGATGCTCCTGCAAAAATGATACGGCCCATTCGGGCCACCGATTCTTCTTCTCCATGCCTTGCCGACCCATAATTTTTATTATTATTGACTGGTCGGGGGTATGAAGAAATCCGGCTTTTTACATACAGAATATTATCGTAATGATCTTGCCCCAATCCGGCCCAGGCATTATTCTGCGATATGTCCAAAAACGTATATCGATCCGGGTTGTCGTAAATATGAGCATGATCTTCACTGCGGATATCTTCGCTTCGGCGCATGTCGGTAATGTGAATGGGTGCGCCGGCCTCATCGGCTTTTTCCCGGACATAGTCTGCCCAATAGTCGCCGAATTCCACTCGTTCCCCGGTCTCATTGTGCATGCAGTATAGAATATTTGGATATTGAAGTGCGAAGGAAAGGAGCTTATCCATGAATGCCTGCTGGTATTGCAGGAGAAGCTCATTGTTGTTCAGTTGAGGGATCGTCCGGAAAAATGGATGATCGGTGGGTTCACCGGCAGGCGGATAATCGATAGCGGTCGGGAGTCCGGATTCATCCGGCGTATAATTGATATTGTTGTCCGGATTAAATGGGTTGTGCGACCATCCTCCCAGAGACTGGTGATCTTCGTATTTATCCCATGGATCCCAAATTTCGATTTGAACAAGCATATCGCGTTCGTAAGTCATCTGCAAAAAATTCTCAAACCGCTCCCAGTATTCATCGTTGAACCGGTCGAGATCAAAAAGCCCTTCATCATTCTGCTCATAGGCAAAAACATTTCCCTTGTTTCGGTGACTCATGGTATTGCGAATGTAGTTGCCCCCAGCCGATGCCAGCACATCCAGATGATCCTCCAGGCCTACAGGATGATTGAACAGATTATCCTGCCAACTGCCACCGAGTAAAAGCACCGTTTCCCCCTTGTAATTCCAGTACCAGGGGGAGTCCGGATCAATATCGATGTATTCATCGCTATTGACAGTGGTTTCAGCGGCCTGACATCCGGTCCCCAACAGCAGAACTGCCGGTAGCGTTACAGCCATCATTAAAAAACAGACAAGCCGTTTCATTAGAAAGGTGTTCTTATACATGGATGAATATTTAAGTGATTGATTCATTGATTGATTAAGAATTCTAAAGGGTATGGTACGGATCGGCATTAACCAGGGCAAATTCATATTTGCGGGACCCGAGGAGAGCGGTCATCAGCTTGGGCTGATTGTGAACTATTGATGGATCATTTTATGTTATTACGTATCAGAAAGTATATTAATCAACCCATAGCAATGCGAGAACTGTTAAAACCAACACTCCTATTGGCTGTTTTGATTTTTTTGGCCGGTTTCACATCCGATACTACCCGGATGGACACAGAATCCGAAGATCGAAGGCCAATCACCATCTATAATACCTATGGATACCTGGATGGCGATGAATGGGTTATTCCAATGCGGCTTTGGGTCCATACACCTCGCAGGATTGTGGAAAGACTCTCCACCAGGGTTACACGGAGTATCGGAGATCTCAGCCGGAGAGAAGTCAATACATTCCGTTCACGGCTTCGCGACTTTGCAGCCAACAGCCGGTCACGAAGAACCGTAGACCTTACGTTTAATCAGGATCCCGATGGCGTACAATATCGTATCGAAGACCTGGACGGCAACCACCCCAGAACCGATCAGAACGGCATCATCCGGGGAACACTTCGATTGCCCGTCGATAAAGCCGAAACGTTGCTGGAGAATCAGGATTCTGAAAATAGCTGGCTTACCATAGAGGCCAGTTCCGGCCGGTATTCAGGAACCGGCAGGATTCAGCTGATTGATCCGGAAGGCGTGTCGGTCGTTTCCGACATTGACGATACCGTCAAGATAACGGAAATCCCGGCAGGAGCCAGAATCGTTGTGAGAAACACCTTCTTCAAAGAAGAGTATGCAGCGGCGCCCGGAATGGCCAAAAGGTACAATGAGTGGAAACACGATGAGTATGAGGATGTCGCCTTTCACTATGTATCCGGGGCACCCTGGCAATTGTTTGGCCCCATCTCAGATTTCCTGTTCAGAGAAGATGCAAATTTTCCGGAAGGTACTTTTCACATGAAAAGCGTCCGAAAAAACGTTCTGACCCTCAGCAGCTGGAGAGACCTGAGGGAACTGGCCACCAATGAAAAGGTGACCTACGACCAAAAAGTATCCCAGATCAGCCGGCTCATGCAGCACTTCCCTGACAGGGAGTTTATACTGGTCGGTGATTCCGGTGAAATGGACCCGGAAGTTTACACCTCCATAGATGAAATGTATTCCGACCAGGTCAAAGAGATATATATTCGCGATGTGGTTAACCACCGGGAACTGAACCCGGAACGCCTCGATGGAATGACCATCATTCCAGCCCCGACGATTGAAAGCGGAGTATCACAGTTTGACGGATATGAAGCTTTCACGGATGCTGAATGAATGTGCGGGTAAGCCAGCCAATCAGAATTGCAACGATCTCCTGTCGATCAAGAGTCAATCGAGATGATTCACCCGCGTCGCCTATAATTATACTGAATAAGTGAAACACCATTCACGTGAAATGGGTTCATTGGCTATTCAATGAGATAAAATAGTTTAAACCCAATTTATTTTTTTGCTCAAATTCATGTAAACTCATGGGTGTTAATTATGCTGACGACAATATGCTCTTGACCCGGAAATTCACAGGATTTACGGATACGTATTGCGTATTTTTATCCATGTTCACTTTTCCAAAATCTCAATCTTAACTTGTAATTAAATCCAAGGTATCTGACGATGCAAAAAATAGTATGGTGTTTCACAATCTTATTCATGATGGTTTGGTTTTCAGCCTGTGGCGAACAGGAAGAGGGTGCAGACGGGCTTTCTGAATTTGAACGTAATTACGGGATCGGCCCGATCACCGAGCGGCTGGATATCGGAGACCTTGATATGGAAATGGCCCAGGAAGGGAAAAGGATTTTTGAAACTTTCTGCCAGGCGTGCCATCAGCTTGATTCCAGAATAACCGGCCCGAGGATGCGCAACGTTGCCAATGAGCGCGAGCCGGAATTCATCATGAATTATATTCTCAACCCTACCGAGAACAGGGAAAAACATCCGATCGGCCAGGAGCTTGATGAGGAATACGCCATCCAGATGGTTAGTATGGGGCTCTCGCAGGAAGATGCCCGGAAAGTGCTTGAATTCCTTCGGGCAGCTGCCGAAAATGAGATCTGAAATGCGCCTGACATTTACGCCGGTTCGGCTTCCAGGTTTTCCCGGATGACCCTGTCCTGAATATCACGAGGGACAGGAGCATAGTGACTGAACGAGCGTGTATAGGTGGCACTTCCCTGGGTCATGGATTTGAGTTTTGTTGAGTATTGATCCAATTCCTCGAGGGGTACATGGGCATGTATTTTCTGGATGGCTCCTTCCGAATCCATACCCTGTATCTGGCCGCGCCGGGAACTGAGATCACTCATCACATCCCCCATATACCTGGCGGGCACCGTGATTTCCACTTCATGAATCGGCTCAAGCAGTTGGGGATTGGCTTTCATGAAGCCGTCTCTGAACGACATCAGTGCCGCCGTTTTAAAGGCCGCTTCATTGGAATCAACCGAGTGCATGGATCCGTCATAAACAGAAATTCGAATATCCCTGGCCCGGCAGCCGCTCATCGGGCCGCTTTCCATTTTTTCCATTATTCCTTTGAGAATTGCCGGCATGAAACGGGTATCGATCACACCGCCAACGATGCAGTTCTGAAAGACCAGTTTCCCGCCCCATGGCAGATCTATCTCCTGAACATCCCTGACGCTAAACTCATCGGTATCGGGTATCCCCTCGTACCAAGGCTCCATCAACATATACACCTCGGCAAACTGTCCGGCACCGCCCGACTGTTTTTTATGCTTATAATGCGTACGCTCCGGTTTTGTAATCGTCTCCCGGTAAGGAATCTTCGGGGTGATATATTTAACATCCAGCCCAAACCTGTTCGTAAGCTGATGCAGGACGACAGCCAGATGCTCTTCTCCCTGGCCGTGCAAAATAGTCTGCTTTAGTTCCTGGCTGTGCTCGACCACAAGTGTAGGGTCTTCCCGCTGAAGCAAATTCAGCGAAGCACCGAGTTTGTCCTCTTCCCCTTCACGAACAAGTTTGATCGCCTTTCGGATATTCGGCTTCGGGTAGACAGTCGGAGCGATCTGAATGTTGTTCCCTTTCTCCGCGAGTGTATCATTTGCCTGAACATCTTTGAGCTTGACGGCTACAGCCAGATCCCCGGCCATGACTTCCGGCACATCGATACGCTTGATGCCCTGGCAGACCGACAGCGTACCCAGCCTTTGCGAATTGTTGTCGCGCTTATTTTCCAGATCCATCCCCTGCCGGGCACTACCCTTGAGCACCTTGAGATAATTCAGGTTACCAACGTGCGATTCCGAATAGGTTTTAAAGCTGAATAGCACCGGATTTCCTTCACCGCCAATATGGAAATCCTCCCCGCCTGTTGTCTTTATGGGCCTGGCATCAGCCGGAGAAGGCAGTACATTGCCGATGAAACCCATTATACGCCCGCTTCCCATATTCCGGGCGGCACTACTGCAGAACAACGGAACCAGCTGACGCTGCCGAATTGCTTTCTGAAGGCCCTCACGCATTTGATATTCGTCCAGTTTTCCGTGTTCAAAATAGAGATCCATCAGCGATTCATCATTTTCAGCAATCGATTCTACCAATTCGTTTTGAAGCAGCTCCGCCTGCGCCTTTTGTGATTCAGGTATCGGCAGTTTATCGGGCCTGCCCCCATCTTCCGGAAATTCATACATCGTCATTTTCAGTACATCGATAATGGCATGAAATTCCTCACCTTCACTAAACGGATATTGAACAACGACCACTTCCCTTCCAAACCCTTCTTTGGCCGTGTCCACACACTCTTGAAAGTTCGACTGATCCCCGTCCAGTTTGTTTGCCACCAGGATTGTTGGCAGATCAAATTCCGCAGCTTTATTCCACAGTGATTCGGTGCCGACTTCCACACCATGTTCTGCATTTAGCACGAAAAGTGCCGCATCTGCCACCCTCATGCTGTTGATCACTTCTCCGATATAGTCGGGTGTTCCAGGGGTATCCAGAATGTTGATTTTCGTTCCCCTCCAGTCCAGGTACATCAGCGAAGCAAAAACGGATTTTTGCTTTTCTTTCTCAATTTCATGAAAATCAGATACGGTATTCTTCTCCAGGATATTGCCGCGCCGCGGAATCGTTCCGGATTCAAACAACATGGTTTCCGCGAGAGTGGTTTTCCCTGATCCTGCATGACCTGCCATTACAATGTTGCGAACTGATTTGGAATTGTAGACTTTCATATCTGAACCTTGTTTAAAAGTTGCCGGAGATTTCTCTCATTAACTATATAATACGATCCTTAAACGGTTGAGTATTCACTGCTGTCGTAACAAGCAAACTTGCCTCTGCACCTGGTACTTCCTATCGTAATGAAATAGTCATGAAAATGAAATTGAGTTATTAATTAACCATGCTGACTGAAATTTTCAAGAATGAAAAAAATTAATTTACTACAAACAGGCGGAACAATCGCCATGGATCTCGGAAAAGACAATGATCAGTTGAACCCTTCAAAATGGACTGAAGTACTTCACAGGGAGATTCCGGAGCTGTCCGGCATTGCAGATCTGCATGTGGACAAACTATTTTTTGAAGACAGCTCTGACATCAACCACCTGCACTGGAAAAAAATTATAACTCATATTGATGAAACATACCAGTTTTTCGACGGATTTGTGATCCTTCACGGGACCGATACGATGGCCTATACCGCATCAGCGCTCTCCTTTGCCCTGACCAACCTGGGTAAACCTGTCATATTTACCGGCAGCCAGGTGCCCCTGAACAACCTCCGAAGTGATGCCCGCCGAAACCTGGTCAATGCCGTTGAACTGGCAACCTATCCCCTGAGCGAAGTTGCCATTTGTTTCAACGATCAACTTTTCCGTGGCAACAGGGCAACCAAAATGAGTATCGGTGACTTCGATGCCTTTGCCTCCCCAAATTTCCCGGCTCTAGCCGAAGTTGGTCTGGATATCGAGTTTACTATCACACCTCAATCTCCTCATGGGGAATTTGAAACCTCCAGCGAATTCAGTGATCGCCTTTTCCTATTGAAACTATTTCCGAACCTGGACCCCGCTCTTCTGCAGCCGTTCACCACCTCAGGCCTTAAGGCCATCATTATAGAAGCATTCGGGAGCGGCAATTTTCCAATCAGGGGTAACTGCAACCTTCTGCCATTTATCGAAAAATGCAGGGAAACCGGTATAAACGTGGTTATTACATCCCAGGCTCCATTCGATTCGATCGACCTTAGCCTTTACGAGAGCGGCCAAACGGCGCTGAGACTCGGTGCGGTCAGTGCCGGCGACATGACAGTGGAGGCCGCAATTACCAAAACAATGCACTTGTTGGGAAAAGATGTTGCAGGTGATCAATTTAAAGCCCAATTTGAAAAAAATATTGCCGGTGAACGAACAAACTGATTTATGTACTTTGTCTTCGATGTAGAAACCATCCCTGATTTCGATTTTTTGCGAATACTGCTCAACAACAGCGAGAGCAATGAAGATGACCTGTTGATTGAAGCCAGTGAACAGCTTACCAGGAACAACTCCGGATTTCTTCCCCCTATGTACCACAGAATGGTATCGTGGGTCGGATTGTGGATTGAAAATGATGGCAAACCCAAACAGAAAACGAGCTGGAACGGTGATAATGAAAAAAAAGGATTAAAAGAGCTGTTTGATTCGCTTCATACCTACAAGGATTACGGGCTTATTCATCATAATGGCCGCGGTTTTGATCTTCCGCTGCTCACCTATCGGGCCATGAAATATGGCCTTCAGATGCCACTCAGGCTGAACCACCGCGATATACGATACCGCTTCAGCAATGTCAATATTGACCTGATGGATGAATTCAGCAATTACGGGGCCAGTTCATTCCCCAAGCTGAAACACTTGGGCTATTTGATCGATATTCCTTTCAAGCAAACCGGTGAAGGCAATGAAGTACTCCGAATGTACCGCGAGGGTGATTTCGACCAGATCGAACGCTATTGCTACGAAGATGTCATGGCTACCTATATCGTCTGGCTTCACATGAAATACACCGTCGGCGACATACCCATCGATGCCTTTTCAAACCTCAAAGAACGTGCCATGGCCAAACTGAAAGAAATCCAGGAGGCCACGTAGACCGCGAAGTTTTCATCGGATATAGGTTTTTAGCTATTTTTAACTTGTAATTTCTTTTTTCCCGAGAGAATAGCCAAGAAATATAATACCCGCAAAGGAACACCCTTGGAAAGGCCTGGGAATTCTTCTGTGTGGCAATTATTGTTCAAGACGAACAGTTTTCCACGGCGTACTGAAAATTACGGGTTAGCCGGCCTGTGAGAGAAACAGATACATTATACATTAATTTGTTTTTTTCGAATGTGAAACTTTCTGATTGATTTCTCCGTCAACTCATATGAAGTGTCGCCTGTGAGAAGGGCCGCACTGCAAGAAGTCATTTACATAAAATCGAATCACACGAAATAAAAAAATTGAGCAGAGATGCTCAAGGAGATATTATGAAAATGACAAAAATGTTAATTTTACTCGTTACCGCAATTCTTATCAGTTTAACCTCCATAACCGAAATCTTGCAGGCACAATCCAACTCCGATTTGGCATTGATATATGAAGCAATGCCTGAATCCTTGCCTGTGGAAATTAACGAAGAAGACTTTTCATGCATGGCGAGTCTCGACTGTGTGAGAAATAACAAGTTCATGGCTGGTAAAGGGTGGAATGTATCGTATAAAAATATGGGTGGACAACATTCGGATCACTACGTCCTCACCGGTACCGGGGAGAATGAAGAGCTCCGGGCCAGGTATGACTCTTATGGCCGGCTGATTGAGGCAAAACTCACCCGGAAAAACACAAGACTCCCGTCAGCAATACGGTCTTTCATCGCATCCGGTGAATACAAAGATTGGACAATGACTGCCAATGAGACGACTGTCAGGGATTTCAACCCGGAAAAAACAACCTATGTTGTGCACATGGCAGATCAGTATCAGAGACATGTATTGCATTTCAATCACAAAGGTGAAAACATAAAAAAGATTGTACCGATTGTGATAACATCAGATGATTATTCCTGCCTGAAAAGCATTGACTGCCTGAAAAACAGCCCGAAATTCAGGGAGCGCGGATGGAATATTACATTCGATGGCAATACAGCCGGTCGTAATGAACGATACGAGCTGAAAAGCCAAACCGACAGGGAAAGCCTTCATGCAAGTTATAATTCAAGCGGAGATCTGGTAGAGGCTGATTTCAGGCGTAAAAATACAACGCTGCCAAGAGCGGTCAGGGAGTATCTTGTTACTGAAAAATATAAGGACTGGACTATGACCGCCAATGAAATGAGAGTCCGGAATTTTGAACCCGGTCAGACGACTTTTAAAGTGACCCTGGAAAAAGGGAACGATCAAAAAAATCTCTATTTCAACAGTGATGGCGAACGCATCAAAAACTAAACCCAAAATAGTGGATTGATCATCCCGGGTAATTGGATAAGATAAGAATAGACCGAAAAAAGCCCCTTCACTATCAAAGTCGGGGGCTTTTTTTAATAACCGCAGAAAAGGCTAGTGATGCATCCGTTATATTATTGGGTAACAATAATTTGTCATCATGTGAACCTTCACCCGGACAGCCCGGACAACCAAAAACCAATTTACAGATAACTACACCAGACCTGGTTTGAAGCCGGAATGATCCTCCGGCTTTCACAGTTTTGGAACTTATTGGAACTTATTGGAACTTATAAGACAAATCTCGGTTTACAGAAAGAGAATTGGGATCATTCCTGCATATGCCGAGTACTTCAGAATGAGTCAGTCCTTAGGTGGAGAAAGCGAAGTTTGCAGACATCTAGCAGATAACTATATTATGAACATGCAATACAATTTTCCAATCACATAGATCAGAATAGGCCATGAAAGAAAAACCGTTTTTTATAAAAAGTACTACATATACCTGCCTGTTACTTGGAGCTGCTTTGTTTCTAGCCGGTGCAGCCCTTCATCATGGGTGGGCCAATTATGATCAGGACACCGAGCTGGAATACACCGGCATCATCCTGGACAATGACATCGGCAATCCGCACACTTATATCGATCTTGAGGTATTAGAAGATGGCAAAGTATGGGAGGTAGTACTTGCACCTGCTACCCGCATGCGGAACCGGGGCATGACGGACGACTCCATGCTGGCTGTCGGTGATACGGTTACTGTTGTCGGTTATCCACATCGTGAGATAGAAGATGAGATGAGGGCTGAACGCATTATTATTGGTGACACGACGATTGAATTGCGCTGATGCAGGATCCAGCTTTCCTGGAATCAATTTTTCAATGGCTTGAGAGCAGTTCATTGGCGATTTTTATACGTCAATCCCACTGGCTGTATCCGGCTGTTGAGATCATTCATATCGCAGGATTCGCCCTCCTTGTCGGCGCTGCCGTACTTTTTGATCTGCGGCTCTTGGGGTTCTCACGCAAACTGCCTGTTAAAGATTGCATCGGGCACCTTATTTTTTGGGCCCGGATCAGCCTGATCGCAGTAATCCCCAGTGGCTTGCTTTTGTTTATCGTCGAAGCCACCAGCCTGGCTTCCAACAGTGCCTTCCAAATCAAACTAATTCTGATTGCTGCTGCAGGACTCAATGCAGCCATCTTTCACCGGTTTACCCTCAGATCCGTAGATGAATGGAATACTCAGGCGCCTGCTCCGCCTGCTGCCAGGATTGCCGGCCTGCTTTCTATATTGTTCTGGTTTGGTGTGATAACCTGCGGGCGGTTGATTGCGTATGTGTAAGGGTGGATGATCAAACCAGAAAAAAATGACATCATATTTGTTATTACGGCATCACAGGTCATCGACTTCGACGAGCAGCCAAGACTCAGTCATCGGAACTTTCTTACCCTGCCGGAGCCTGCACCAAATCGAACTATTTCTTTTCAGGAACAATGCGAAAATCTAAATTTAAACGAGTTTTTTTGCCTCAAAATGAGTATCTATTAGGTATATAATAAATCTACTGAAAGAGTTATGGAAGGGGAAACGTTAACGTGGATTTTTATCACCGGCGGAATCATTCTGATGATTCTGGAGGCCATTCTGCCGGGCGGAGTTGCTTTTTTCCTGGGCATAAGCGGGCTTGGTGTGGGTATTTTGCGATACCTGGGATTTCTTTCCGATCCATTTGTTGCAACATTTGCCTGGCTTTTCTCGTCTGTTGCATTAACGATCGCCATAGGGCCCTTTATCCGAAAATATTTCAAAGGTGAACGATCATACAAGTTTGCCGATGAAGACTTTGAAGCCATCGACCAGATTGTCGATGTGGTTGTGACTGTCAGTGACAGTGATAATAAAGGCCGGATACGATTTCAGGGAATCTCGT
>SKRC01000217.1 GCA_007118695.1 Balneolaceae bacterium
CATTTGACGGCTGAAACGGACGGGCCGGCCGGCAAAATGATGTTTATCACTTCCATACGTCCTCATAGGAGTTCCGGGACCAGGCTGCCTGAGGTAACGGCAGAAAACGTATCAGGCGGGTATCTGCTCAGAGCCGATCTGCCCGACGGAACGGTGGTTGTTCTTATTCGCGATGATGCAGCTGCAGAAGTAGCCGGCGGCGGTTTTCTCACAAACGGCTCTGTTGCCGCCATTAAATTAAATGCAGCCGGTGAGGTTATCGATCAGTATTCTCCCGATGGTGATATTCAATCAGAATAAAACAGGGAACTGCCGTTTCATGACCGGCGGTTATTGACTCTAATAAATACCCCAAAATTTGTTTGCTTTTTTGCCCCGGCAAGCCGGTCGGGGTCGCCCCCTGAGGCATCGGGGTCGGGATGGACCATTGCTTCAATGACAATTTTGGGATAAACCATATATTACTTTCTTTTTACTATGACAAGCTTCATAAAATACATTTTATTACTCATCTTCAGCGTCGTGATCGGATTGAGTTGTACCACAACATCAGAAGAACGATCAGGTACTTCGAACGTGCAAACACTTAAAGCGGGAGAGCCTCAAATTCATGTCCCCCTGGATAATGAAAATGACCTGAATGAGTTTGTTGTCGGCAGGCAGGAGCATGTGTCGTTTTTTGACGATCCCGGATTGGAACGCAAGGTTAAAAAAGTCGAAGTGCCGGAGGAGAATCACTATGGCATGGCAATGGATTATAAATTTGATGAAGGACAGGAAGCCGTCCACATCCGGTGGTTTCAATATCTGCCTGAAAAGTGGACGACGGTAAGAGGCAATCATATGAAATTTCCGGGCCTGGCACATACAGACAGGCATGGCTGGGGCGGACGTCAAACCGCCGGAACAGGTGGCTGGTCGGTCCGGACAGGTTTCAGGGATCATCATGCATCCCCGGATTCTATCACCGGAGAGTTTTATGTCTATCATATGGGCATGGGCCGATGGGGCAGTATTTATCCCTGGGAGGGGACTGTGAACAGAGGTGAGTGGACGGCGATAGAGAACTACGTTCGTGTAAATACCCCAGGAGAAGCCGACGGTGTCATCAAAGCCTGGGTAAATGGGGATCTTGTATTTGAGAAATCTGATCTGCGATTCCGGGCAATTGGTTTTGAACAGTATGATATCAGTGAAATCCTGTGGCATATTTACCACGGCGGAGCTCCGCCATCAGAGGTCGATCAGCATTTGTATATGCGCGATTTAGAGATATGGTATTAGCCGTCTAAAAGGTATTAAGCCGGCCATCCGGTACAAGGTTTAAATCATTCGTTATTTTTAGCCTGTCCAGATAGATTTTATCGCTGGCCGTCAGTTTCAAAGTATAAGACCCCGGGGTTAACCTCATTACACCATGCTCCATATTGGTGCCGGTTTCAACATGATCACCCCGGAAAGTAAAACGGCTCCAACCGGGCTCTTCGCTCAGGGCAGTGCCACTCAATGCGGACAGATCGTAGCTTTGCCTCATCTGCAGGGAGTGGTAATCAGTAAGCCCCCTGTTCTCTTCACTGAGACTCACATCGATTCTCAGTAAATCACCACTGTCAGCCCGCCATTGATGCCAGATAACATAATCACCTTCCGTCTGTATGTTAAAAGGCACCTCCACAGACTGCCCCTCATTCAGGATGATCAACCCGCCATCTTCAGCGGACATGCCATCTTTGGATTCAATTGATTTGTCAGCAAAGTCATTGTATTTCAGTTCAAGAGTTTCCAGTTCAAGCTCAGGTGTAACCACATCTGCTGCTTTGCTGATCCGGGAACGTGTACCATCAACGTCCACAGCCTCAACCTTGTAATATAGCTGCGTTCCGGATTCAATACCCCAATCAATAATTCGTCCGGGTTCAGTGTTTCCATTATTATTTCCGATACCCGGAGGTGAGTACAGCAAGTTGGCTTGCGAAGGTTTAAAATCCGGCTGACCGGATACATAGACGTTATAGTGACGGGCTCCGCCTACCGGTTCCCAGGTGATCTCCACTGCAAAAGGGGAAAGAGCACTGGCCTGCACATTCCCCGGTACCTTGCCGGCAAAGGTTAAATCAGGCTGATAATCCAGGCCCTTTCCTACCGGTTTTTGTTCCGGATCCGGCGTTATAAAAAACCGGTCAATCTGCAACCCTGCTGATTCCGATGTTAATGTGATTTCACCCGGTAAGTTGCCCAGGTTAACCCACTCCCAATCCCTGTAGCTCTTTGGACCATAATCGATGGAGACATCACCGGCATCGAGGCGGTACGATACTTCTTTGCCGGTTACCCTTGCCCATACAATACCTGATGTTAACGGATTGTAAAAAG
This sequence comes from Balneolaceae bacterium, assembly GCA_007118695.1. Classification (GTDB taxonomy): domain Bacteria; phylum Bacteroidota; class Rhodothermia; order Balneolales; family Balneolaceae; genus SKRC01. Next base: position 2,374 of record SKRC01000217.1, read on the forward strand.
TAACACTGGATTTTGGTGCATAGGACGGAACAAACAAATAGTACATGTTGCCGGCTTCCTGTGCGTTGAAATCCTGCATAAAGCCGGTGAATTCGAGTGATTCCACTTCAATAGTTTTAGCCGTCGGCGCATCCTTGACTGAAACATCATTGGAGTACCGGCTGAGAAGCCCGGAATACTCTTCTGCCCGAACGGCATAAAAAGTTCCATCCTCCGGTGAAACTTCCTCAATCATAATACTAAACGGTTCCTCCGCACCAACAGGATCACCAGCCGGTTTATGGATAAAATCCACCTGGGTATAGTCTTGCCCTGTCGTGTCTGTTCTGTATATCCGGTATCCTGTTGTTTCTCGACTGAGCGCAGGTACAATGGTCAATTGATAACCGTCATCCGTCCATTCTCCCGTCAGTTTTGGTGCCTGCGGATTGGCAGCAATCACAATATATTCATTCAGGCTTCCCGACATGGTAGACATATAAAGAATCTTGGTGCCATCGGGACTGAGGTTGGCAAATTCATGATTATTCCAGTTCGTCGCACCCGGATTAACCGGGTTGGATCCAGCCAGCCGGATCACACTCCGGTCCGGCCTCATGCTCACACGGAAAATGTCTCCTCCTCCCCGGCTCCGCAAGCTTGCTGCAGACCAGCGTGAATCATAACTGTTCCAGGTGGTATGCCCGTCAACAATTCCTGCATAAGGCATGACCAGCCATCGTTTACCTGATAACGGATCATAGGCTGTTACTCCTCCCCATCCCATAAAAATCACATATTCACCCTTCTTGTGCCAGGATTGGTGGCTCATATTGGGTCCTGTGTATTGAAGCTCGCCATCAATACTGTAGATTCGTTCCAGTGAGTAAGTGGGTTCACCGGGTCGAAAATAATTGCTCGCAATAATCACACTGTGATCCGGCCTGCGGGTAAAGTACTGCTGATGTACTCCACCGGTTGTCTCATCAAGACCGGGTTGTTCCGCCGGCTCTTCAAAAGTTACCGGTGATTGTTCATCAATGATTTCACCCGTCAGGGAAATACTTCTGTACAAACTGCCGTCTGTCGCTGCCAGCCCGAAGGTGGGAGACCTTCCCTGGGGCCCTTCACGCCAGATGATATATTTTGCATCATCCGAAGGTGGAAAATGAAGACCAGTAGTTTGGTTTTCACGAACCGGTGCAAGGCCCTGGAGTACCTCATCTTTATCTACATTGTATGATACGATTGCCGGCTTGCCATTCCACTGCCCGGGTTTGAACATGATATCCGGATCGACAGGGCTCCATACTCCCGGGTAAGAATTATCGGATTGATAAATGTTTCCGGTTCGCTGATCGATCATTCCCTTTGCAGCACCAAAAGGCAGATTGACCAGAATTTTCCGGCCGTTGGCATTCCAGGCATGCAGTGTTGAATATTCGTGACGCACCACACCATAGGGAGAATTTGTCATCTTCCAAATCTCGGCTCCTGTAAATTCATCATGAAAAATCGTGCGTTCACTTGCCCACACGGTTCCGCCTTGTTCATCCTTGTTTGCCAGCAGTTCCACCGGTTTGACACGCCCGCGTGAAAGCAGAGTTTCAAGTCCCTGCTGATGGTGACCTTCCGGACGGTTAAAAACCTGAACTGGCTGTGTACCCTCATATCTCAAAGTATTGGCCGTTACCGGTTCCAGCGGTTCCATCGACGTTGGGCTCACTACCGGCCGGATGCCAGGATCACTGGCCACCGTCGGGTTATCGTTCAGAAAGAATGATGAAGAGTTACCGTCATTTAATCCGCGCACGGAGAACCGGGCAGATTTACCAGGGGTCAGCATTTCGGCAGGAACTGTTACATATAGGACTCCTGCAGCATAATCATGATGGCTGCGAAGATAATCGAATTTCAAAAGTACCTGCCCGTTCTGCCATTGCGTATCACCTGAGATAATCCCGGTGATGGTCAAGAGGCTCCGGTTATCAA
>SKRC01000139.1 GCA_007118695.1 Balneolaceae bacterium
CAAAAATGTTTCAGACCAAACAAGAGATAGGTTTTCTCTAATTCCCTGGAAGAAAATGGCCGGTATGAGAGACAAATTAATTCACAACTATATGGGTGTGGATTTGGATGCCGTATGGAATACAATCGAGGAAATCATCCCATCCATGCGACAAGAATTACAGAATGTTGTTCGTTCCATATGAAGAAGACCAATAAATAAAGTTCACTTTAAATCCTTTGTTTAATTTGGAAGGATACTCTTTACTTCCAAGACGCTGGTACCAATAATCAAGAATTTGAATAAGATCGGCTACGGCCTGTCTTGACCAGAATATTCGTTTAGCCATTTAGTCACTAATTCACCTGCCTGCTCGTTTTTCAGATAGTCTCTCTTGGCAATACTCGCTTTTGCCTTATCTATTCGTTCTTTCTGGTACTTAGTACAACGATGCAATCAAAACCTGCTGGGATTCAAATTTCCTGAAATCAGGTTGTTGATTTGTGGCTAATCAACTTTACTTATCAAAACATTAATTTATCAACGCTTGCAGGGTTCCCATTTTAACAGGTTTGGGAATAAAATCGGTGACAATTGGCTCCCATTCCAATCTGTAGCGTTCCCTGTTGGTTTTACTAATGCGAGAACTGATGACAAAAATTTGAATTTCCTTATCAATCTTGCCCCGGATTTTTTTGAACTCATGAAGAAAATCCCAGCCATTCAGTTCAGGCATTTTAATATCCAGCAAAATCAGATCAGGCAAGGGATCATTATTTTGCAGCATCTCATGGATAGCATCCAAGGCATTACGCCCATTTTCAAAAGAAATGATTTTGTTCCGGGGTAATTGATTTTTGATAATCTTCGAAACTCCGAAGGTGTATATTTTGTCGTTGTCTATGATACAGATATTTTTCATTGACCTGATGCTAAGATTATTTTGAATGTTGACCCCTTGCCGAGTTCGCTTTTTACATCTATGGAACCTCCCATAGACTCAACCTGATTTTTAGTAATATACAACCCGATTCCTTTCGAATTATCATTTTTATGGAAGGTGTTGTACATGCCAAATAATTTATCGCCATATTTTTCGAGATCTATGCCAAGGCCATTATCTGAAACCTCAAAATGAACTTTGTTGTCCTTTTCATAAGCATTCATTTTAATGACCGGTTTGCAATCGGGATGCCGATATTTAATTGCATTTGATAAGAGGTTTAAGATGATACTTTCCAGATAAGCCGGGTTGTATTTAAGAGTTAAATCTTTTGGTAAATGCTCTTTGAAAGTAACATTGTGGGCCAATATCTCTGTAGTAAGTATATTTTTTATTTTATAGACCGTATCCTTCAGGTTCATTTCTATGAGCTCATCATCTGGTTTGTACTCTTGATCGATGATTTCATTTAGATCGGAAATCGATTCATTAAGCTGATTTGAAGCGGTATGTAAAAGCCCGAGTAGTTCTTGCTGTTCTTCTACAGATTCTCCCGAGCCATAAAGTTCCAAAAGCATAGAAATATTACCGGCATGATTGCGAAGATTATGAGATGCAATGTGTGCAAAATTCTTGAGCCGCTTATTTTGCTCTACGATGATATCAAGGCTTTTACCAAGCTCTATTTCTTTTGTCTTTATCTTTGTTATATCGGTAACTACAGAAAGTACAGCCGGGACATCAGTATCTAATTGTTCAAATGGTACTTTAATTGTCTGGTACCAACCTTCCGTCCCATCTGAACGAATAGATTTTTCTTCGGGAATATATAAAGGTTCTCTATTCTTGATTACTTTTTCATCAGATTCATTACAGGCTTGTTCTATTTCTTTTGAAAGACCGAGATCAATATTATTCTTTCCTACAATCTCTTCAGGTTCTCGGTCAAAGTACTCAGCGCTGGATTTATTTACCATCAAATACTTCCCCTCAAGATCTTTTACATAGATGAAATTGGGAGCAGAATCAAATACAGCCTGAAACTGTTTCCTTAAACGAGCATTCCTACTGGCAGATTTTTTCTCTTCAGTGACGTCTATGACATACCCGTAGCCCATAGCGGTGCCATCCGGCTGCCTTTCGGCTTTCGCTTTTCCCCTTAGCCACCGCAATCCCTTCTTTGGTAATATCACCCTGTATTCACATTCCCAGGTTTTCATTGTTTGGGCAGATTCCCTGATCGATTGAATCACTCTTTCGAGATCATTTTCATGAATTCGCTCAAAAATTGGATCAATGCTTTCTGCTACATCTTCTGGATCCAATTCATACATATCGCGAATGCCTTGACTTGCAAATAGGAACCTTGACTTACTGTCTGAAATTTGGTGATACAGATATAAGAAGCCGGGTATATGTTCCGAGAGTATTGAGAGAATTTTGGAGTTGTCCAACAGGATAGTATCTGCTTCTTTGATACTGTTCGATTTTAAATCAATTTCAGTTCTCTCACCTGTGACAGCCGGTTTATTTGCATTCGTCTTATATGCGAATTCAGTCATTTTATTTTTTTCTTTATACTCATTTACACGGTTAATTATTCTGTTTAATCAAGAGGCTTCCAATGCATCCTCTGCATGTAAACTGTAATCAAACTTTAACGGAATATTTGTCTCTTATGTAAATGCTTTCCTTCTTACTAAAAAAAGAGGGTTATCGTGTCACAATGTTACATTAAATAAAGTGACAAGACCGTTCTGTATAAGCCCGTATTCCCTGATGAGAATTACGGGAAAGACAAATATTCAGTGCCGGAGTTTTTACCTTGATCATGCATGAGCAAACGAATTATGAACCGGGCGACTCTCGGGTTTTCCCGCCAAAATAACGCCCCGCCCACCACTTTCCAGGTTAATCGGTTACTCTGTTCGCCGGTTCTGCCGTTTCCTTCCTCTTGATTATTCGACACTAAACGCCGGGCGCTATGCGCAAATCATCCATCTCGTCCTGTTCAATCAGCCGCTTATCTCCCCGCATGTCGCGGTGCGGCACCAGTTTGTGATCATAAAACCGCTTCAGGCACTCCAGGTGGTATTCGAGGTGCAAAACCTGGAACGGCATGAGCCGTTTGCCGCACTCGATCTGCACGACGAACCAATCCAGGATCTCGCAGCTTTCACCTTTGATCCAGCTCTCCAGCATCTCCGGCACGCTGTTTTGACGTGCGGCCGAATCCCCTTTGTGCCATGGCAGCCGGAACCGCATTGGCGTCAGATTACGGGTGAGCTGTACCGGAAGGTACATCGGGTTTTGAGTGTCGTATTCGGCCATCCAGAGCAGTCGCAGCAGGCAGCCCAGGGATTGCCGTACCGGTGCATGTCCCTTGAAGCAGCCGTGCCAGCAGGCCTCGTCCGTTTCCTCATGGATCCGCATGGCCAGGCGAAACTCCAGCCCTTCGTATGACGGATACAGGTACACAAAATAGTAGGTTTCAGGCTGCTTATTGGCGTGGTTATATGGCGGACGCTCCCCGCGGATCATCCGGTTTTCGAGCAGCTGGGCATCGCGCTCGGTACCGGTCTCCACTATTTCGAAGGAAGCGATCTGCCCGATCATTTCCGACACTTTCCGCGAGACTTTTCCGGCCTTTGCCCGCTTGTAGCTGAAGAGCCGCCTGCGCAGGTTCTTCGCCTTGCCAACATAAAGCAGCCGGCCCCGGGCATCATAAAACCGGTAGACACCCGGCTTTTGCGGGATCTCATCAAAAAAATCCTTCCCTAAACGTTCCTCAAGCAGTGGCTGCGGCGGTATTAGTTGGATTTGAGACATTGTATAACATCTATTCGGGATGATACGTATTGGGAGTTCAGGCGGGCAGATGCCCGGAAACTATCCGCAAGATGGAGTGAAGGTACCGGCGCGGGGTGACAACATGGTGGCATCGGCAGGCAGTTTAATCAAAAGTGGTTTGATTTATCAATCAGGCATTTATGTCAAATTGATGATGGAAAATGGAAAATGGCAAATGTACTTCTTGCCGGCGTTTCTGTTTATGGGCACGATGACCGATCCGGCGAAGACTGAATGATAAATCATCTCTCCCACACTATCACGGTTACTCTGTTCATCGGTTTTTCCGTTCCCCTGGTTTCCCTCTTTCTCCAAAAAACCTATTTTAACCCTATTCCAATCAACGTTCACTCCATCCGGTTTATATATGCGCTTCCACACCCACTGTACTTCTCTTTTACTGTTCATACTTTCCTTAAGTTTCCTGATCAGCCCCGACTCTGTGTATTCACAAGATCGTTACTTCCCTCCTGCAGGCATGGAATGGGAGATGCGTTCGCCTGCCGATCTCGGCCTGGATGAAGAGCTGATCCGCCAGGCAAGGCAGATGGCAATTGATAACGAAAACAGCGTCAACCGCGATCTTCGGATCGCCATCCTGGAGGCGTTCAGCCGCGAACCCTACCACGAGCTGGCCGGGCCGGTGCGGGAGCGCGGCGGACCGGCAGGCATGATCATCAAAGACGGGTATATCGCAGCGCAATGGGGCGATCTGCAACGGGTGGATATGACCTTCAGTGTCACCAAAAGTTATTTAAGCACCGTGGCCGGCCTTGCCTGGGACCGCGGGCTGATTCAGTCAACCGATGATAAGCTGACCGGTTACGTCTGGGACCGCTCGTTTGACGGGGAGCACAATTCAAAGATTACGTGGCACCACCTGCTCAACCAGTCATCCGACTGGTACGGCACACTTTTCGGGATGGAGGACTGGGGAGACCGGCCGCCAGGAGAAGGCGGTATAGACGACTGGCGATTCCGGGAACTGCGTGAACCCGGAACTCACTATGAATACAATGATGTGCGCGTAAACCTTCTGGCGTATTCACTTCTCCAGGTTTTTCGTGAACCTGTTCCACGAATTCTTCGAACTGAAATTATGGATCCGATTGGTGCATCAACCACCTGGCGATGGTATGGGTATGAAGATTCATGGACAGAAATCGATGGTGTAAACGTGCAATCGGTGAGCGGCGGCGGGCATCACGGCGGTGGGTTGTTTATCAATACGCTCGACCAGGCCAGGTTCGGGTTGTTATTTGCACGAGGCGGTAACTGGGGAGGTGAGCAGCTGATCTCCGGTGAATGGATCGAAAGAGCCAGGTCTCCGTCTGAGGCCAATGCCAGTTACGGATATATGTGGTGGACACTGAAAGGGGATACCGACTGGGGGGATGTTCCCGATCACATCTACTACGCAGCCGGTTTCGGGGGCAACTACATTATTGTGGACGATCAAAACGATCTTGTGATTGTAACGCGCTGGCTCGATGGCAGTGTGCTGGGTGAGTTTGTGGAAACGGTGTATAAGGCGATGGTTAATTAGAAGCTGATCGATGTTCTCGTCTGCAATAATCAAACTGATTCAACAGTTTCCTCGGTTTCCCCGCCCTCACCTTCTCCGCGGTTATAAATCACGTCATACTTTGATATCGAGCGTAATCAATATCACTCCCTTATGATTTTTGAGCGTTTACTGATGCTGAATGAACTGTTCTGCAATAACTCACCATATCCGTACCCGTCATCATTCGGAGCGAGCTGAACATCAAAATGCCATTTTCCACCGGTAAACAGTACGGTAAGTGTTCCACTTCCCGGATACTCCTTATTGGCGGCCACGGAACTCAGATTGTAGGTCCACTTGTAAACGTTGCCTGTCGGACGCATCCCCTGCGCGGCAGATTCCGTCCGCTCCATGGTCTCAATCTCTTTGCCTTTATCACTAATACTGTAGGTAGCTGATTCAACAGCATCTAACAAACCATCACCATCTGGAGTTGTAGAAACTAATCCCATTCCAACCTCTGGCTTGATTTCTGGAGGAAGTTTATCTTTAGGTACTTCTTTGCCTGGCTCACCCATCACACCATCCCCGTCATCATCCGGATCGAGTGGGACGATCTCCAGCTCAAAATGGAACCCTATCAAATCACCGTCATCACCACCCGACATTTCACCCCGTCGTGTATTTGATCGTACAGAATTATAGTCCTGCGCGGTTTCGATAGCGTCGTCGTTTATATCGATATTGCCATCACCGTCGTCGCCACCTGACATTTCACCCCGTCGTGTATTCGAACGCACAGAATTATAGTCCTGTGCGGTTTCGATAGCATCTTCGTTTATATCAATCTCGTCTCTGTCTTCTTGATAAGCTTCGCCTTGTAGTCTTCCTTGATGAGTGATTTCGACAGGAACTGAATGTTGGGCTTTTTCAACAATATCCTTTTCATCGATAGCATCACTGCCATCATCATTTGGTGACTCTGCTGCCGTTCGCTGTTGGTCACTTTCGAAGTAGCCTCGCGCTCTTGTAGTGGATGCACTGGATCCACCGAAACTGATTTTAATCCCTGCATTGGCAAAAAAGTTGGTTTTGGGCGCACTCTCCGTTCGCTGCACAACCGGAGCCTGCTCAAACTGATGGTGCATTTCATATACGTTATCCATCTGTCTCACCCTTGTGAGATCCCGTTCGGTATAGGTAATATCCCTATCCGAAAGGTGATGCTGAATTCCCGTTTTCATATTGAAGCTGAATCGGTTACTGAATCCCGGCGTGAATTCCAGCTGAATCTGTGGACGGACAGCCGCCGACCACCGGCCTGCATCTGCAGCGTCATTCATTTCGGCAAGTACAATATCAGTATCATAGTCTGTGCCCTCCATCTCTCCTGATGGATCAAAAAACCGGACACTCTGCGATGGCGCTTTCTGATAGTTCATCGCCAGATCGAGCCCCACGTTAAATTGAACCAATCGGCTGAGACTCTGTTGAAAACGCGGGCCCGCATTGATTGAAATAGCATTCCACTGATCAGAGCTCTGTTCCGCAATGGTATACTGTTCAAATCCCATTCTGTATTGATCGGCGCTGAATCCGGATCCAAATGAGTAGAGTCCGGCATTAAGGCCAATTCCCCAACGTCCGGGCATATAGTTGACACCCAGCTCCGGCTGAAATGCAGTGTTGGCTGTGGAATTTCCGATCAGTCCGCCCCCGGCGTTGAGTTCAACTGAAAAGGGACGATCTGCCTGCTGAGCAAGCACTGAAAGGGGCAACACTCCTGAAAAAATGCCCAGAAAGATTGAAAGTGTAATTTTTTGCAATAGAGATTCATAGCACGTTTTCATAAACACAAAGATTACTTTAAAAGTATCAGTTAAGTCGCTGTAGAATAATTATTTGGGGAATCTCGAGCATCAGGATCATATATCCAATTTATTTATGAAAAGTCTAAAAGAGGAAAAGGAGTTGATATTTCTCAAAATCAGCCTTGAAGTACTTTAAAGCAGTAATTCTGAAACAAATCAGATCGATGTTAGAATTGATTAACTGGTACAGATTCAGCTTGCATAGACAGTGCGGTTTGATATATCAATCGGACTTTTATGTCAAATTGATGATGTAAAATGGAAAATGGCAAATGTTCTTCTTGCCGGCGTTTGGCGGAGAGAGTGGAATCAGGAGTTTATACGTCAGCCGGAAAATTTCTGATTGGGTATATCCCCGAAGAAATGTGTATTAGATACGAATCACCCACAGAAAAAAATAGCAGATGATGGGATATGTGATAACCGGTATTGAATAGTTATCTGGAAACGTTGATTTCATACCATCGATCTGATATCCGGATCAAGAAAATGTAAAAAGAATAAATCCGGCGACAATACATCTGTAAACAATTCAACCCGATTTAAAACTATTACCATAAACCAATCGTCTATTCATTATGAAACTCAGTCAAATAAAAATCCTGGATAAAGGGATTGCCATCATCCTGACATTCCTGCTGATGATTCCGCTCACCGGCTGCGATTCATTCATCTCGGGCGAGGATGATGATCCTGAGCAGCCGTTTGAGCGCCGCGAACTCCCCCGTGAACTGTCCGTAGAGGAGAAGCAGCTTGTAGACGCCGGTGGCTATTTCGGGTTTAACCTGATGCACAAGCTGCTGGAGCGGGCGCCGGATGAGAGCCATTTCATCTCCCCGCTGAGTATTTTGATGGCCTACGGGATGACGATGAACGGGGCCGAAGGAGAAACCTACGGCCAAATGCAGGAAGTCTTCGACCTGGCAGGGATGAGCCGCGGGGAGATCAACCGGGCAGCCCGGGATCTGTTCGATCTGCTGATCACCTTTGATGAGCAGGTCCGTTTTGATATCGCCAACTCGATCTGGTACCGGGACACCTTTCATGTAGAAGAAGATTTCCTGCAGGCCAACCAGACGTTTTACGATGCCGTGGTCGAGCCGGCCGATTTCGACGATCCGGAAACGGTTGACCGGATCAACCAGTGGGTATACGACAAGACCGAAGGGTTGATTGATGAGATCGTTGAAGGGCCTATTGATCCGCTGGTTGTTATGTACCTGATCAATGCCATCTATTTCAACGGCGACTGGACCATACAGTTCGACCCCGGTAAGACAGAACTGAAACCTTTTTACCGCCCTGACCATTCATCGGTGGACGTGGACATGATGCGCATGGAAGAGAAAGAAGAGATGAGGTATGCAAGCGGAGAGAATTATGAGGCGGTCAATCTCTTTTATGGTGATGCCGGGTACGCCATGACCCTGGTTTTGCCTGATGAGGAAACAGGCCTTAAGCAGTGGCTGGCCGGTATGAGCTGGAGCGACTGGGCCAGTTTGACGGATGGTTTTCAACCGGCCACCCTCACCCTGGAGGTGCCCAAATTTGAACTGGAATATGAAGTGGATGAGTTCCGGGAAATTTTGGAAGAGATGGGAATTGTGGATGCATTTTATGAAGACCTCTCCGATTTCAGCCGGATGAATCCGTATCGCGAGGACCTGCACATCAGTGACACCCGCCACAAGACGTTTATCCGGGTGGATGAGGAGGGCACCGAAGCGGCGGCCGTCACATCCGTGGAAATGAGTATTGAGAGCGCCCCAATACCGGTTCATATCCGTTTCGACCGCCCGTTCTTCTATGTGATTCGCGAAGTGGAATCCAACACGATACTGTTCATGGGCACGATGACCGATCCGGCGAAGACTGAATAATAAATCATATCTCCCAGACTATCTCGGTTACTTTGTTCATCGGTTTTTCCGTTTCTTCGACGTTCATCATTCGACATTCTCAGGGTGCCAATACCTGTCACCCGGTTGCGTTATATTGCTTTAGCAAAGTATCTTATTTAAAAGGGAAAAACTGTTATGGCAACAAAAAAGATACATATCAATCACGAAAAGCCGACTATGTACCATACGAAAAGAGGCGGGCTATATGCAAAACCAAGAGATATTCTAACCAGTAAAAGTGCCCAGCGACAATTGGAAGTAATTCGTAATTCAGAGGTGTTCAAGGAAGTTCGGGGACGAAAACGAGAGAAATAACGTGGAAGTAAACTGATTTCGATCTCTGGAGTAAGAGTGAATTCAATTGATCAAAAACGGGTAATCAAATTCTCGACACTATTTTTTGCTCTTTCAGCAAGAGCAAGTGCCTGTGAGAGTTCTTTTACTTCTGCCCTATAACTTTTATTACCCGAAATCAAATACGCTCTTCTCAGATAGTCAATAGAAAGGAGCGGATTTTTTTCCAGCTGATCTGCCATTTGGATAAAGTATTCTTCAAGGGCAAAAAATGTTTCAAAGAATTTGTCGAGAGACACGTCGAAATTCTCATTGTACTCGATGTACTCTGTTCTCACAAAATCGGAAGGAATATTCGCCTTATTTGTTTTAATAATCAGTGTTTCCTTGCCATAAGAGTGCAGGACTCCAATTTCATAAAAAATATTTGACATGGTTTGTGCACTCATCGTTTCATCAACAATACCAATACCCAGAGGTACAGAAAGAATCTGTTTCCAGATTTTTAACAGAAAATCTCGCCCTGTAACAATTGAGGAAGCATCAAACTCTGCAATTTCCAATTCCTCAAGTTTCTTTGAAAGTATTTCCCGAATTTCTGTAATGATCGGGGGAATCGGTTTACCAAGTTTCGTCATGACGAAACATGACCGCGGTGAATAATCCACAGGTTTTACAAATGGATCTCCATCAATCGGATTGTAATAGATCATTTCTTTCGCTTTCTGGCGACAGGCACTCCCTTGTATTTACCGGATGATTTTTTATGTGAAATAATCTTGCCGGCATCACGGTCAATTTTAACGTATTTCCCCGTTTTCGGATTCTTTACCTGAACAATATCCTTTTTTTTAGTCATAAGATTATTAATTCGACCAGCAATACGTGAACCTTTACATAATAAACGATCCAAACATAAATATCATTCTTCATCGCCATAATTAAAATTTATAACTCTCTTCCTATTAGTAAGAACGCCGCCAGACAAATTCCTTACAGAAAAAGGTGGTTTTAAACCGAGAAAGAGACAAACAGAAAACCAGAGTTGGGTTGCCGTTTTTGTTTATTAGTAATTATTTGATTTACTTGGATATAGCATTTAAAAAAAAGAGGAACCGGGGATGAATCACACTAAACAGAATTCGGGTGGAGTGAATGATGAAAAATCCTTCTGGTCGGCGCAATCGGATAACCGGGAACCAGGATTGCAGATAAACTGATCGGAAAGAACAAGCCATTTCGGGCATTTGTGAGGGAAAACTCCAATTACCGCCACCTTGAACAGCCGGGAGTTGAACTGGCTTTCGGTGACCTTCGCAACCGCGAGAGCGTGGATGAAGCCTGCAGCGGGGTCACTCATATCGTTGCGACTGCCAACGCTGTTATGGGACGCACCCGGGGAGACGAGCTCAAAACAGTCGATGGGGCCGGATACAGTCATCTGATTGAAGCAGCAAAAAAACATGGCATTCAACATTTAATATGGGTATCCGTGCCGGTAACCCGGTACGACAGTAAAGTACCTCAATTCTGGTGGAAACGGGCAAATGAGCAGCGCATCCAAAACAGCGATATTCCCCACACCATTTTCAGGGCTGCCATGTTCTCTGAGGTTTGGCCGGCCATGCTGGGTAGCCAGATCCCCCTGAAGGGAGAAACGACACCCACTCTTGAGAGACCTTTTTGGTTTATGAAATTTTTCCGGAAAACCACGGGTAGCATGATTGAGAAAAAAGGAAAGGCGTTGGTGGCCGGCACCCCGTTCCCGGAATGGATGAAAGAGAATGTGTTTGAGCCGATAGGCATGAGCCATACGGTTGTTCGTGCAAGCCCGAATCAAATCGTACCCAACAGGTCTACCGGATATTCACCGACAAATCAGGGGGCCGGATTTTCTGAAGTTACCGATCTTGGCGGAGCCATGGGAGCCGGCGGTATTCATACCACCCTGGGAGATTTGGCGAAATGGATTCAAAACCTGAGTGATCCCCGTGTCGGCAGTGAAGAGATCATTGAAGAGATGATGACCCCGTTTGATCTTAAAAACGGCAGTTCGACAGAATACGGGCTGGGACTGTTCGTGCAGGAATATAAAGGTTTGAAATATGTTCATCACGGCGGGTCGGATTTGGCACACCGCTCCATGCTGATCTACTTTCCCGAGATAGATGCCGCCGTGGTGACTCAAAGCAACCATGCTGCATTTCGGGGGAATATCGCCCAGAAAATTACGGACATGTTTTTCGAGGACTACATGGAGGAAGACGATGACCCCGGGCAGCCGGAAACGGATGAGCCGGAGGAATTTGAGTACGACCCTGAAAATTTTGATCCATTGACAGGCCGCTATGAGCTCAGCGTCGTACCGGGATTTGTACTCACGTTCAGTCGCGACGGAGATCGCATCTATACACAAGCTACGGGTCAGCCCGAAGTCGATTTAACCGCGACATCCGATTCAACCTTCAGCCTGGTTGGGGTTCAGGCAGACATCACCTTTCACAGGAATGAAGACGGTACGGCCGATTCGCTCACTCTCCATCAAAACGGAGATCATATTGCCAAAAAGATTGAATTTGAACTGGATTTCGCCGAGATGCGGGAATACACGGGCCGGTATTTCAGTGAGGAGGTCGAAACGCTTTATCATATTGCGCTGAAAGACAGCACCCTTCTTCTTCAGCACTATCAACTCGATGAGGATATCGAACTCTCCCCGTCCGACAAAGATAAATTCGGGGCCGGCTTTCCCCTAAGCAGCATTGTTTTTGTGCGCAATGAAGCAGGAGACATTACCGGCTTTAAAGGCTCAAGTGGACGAACCAGGGATGTGCTTTTTGAGAAGTGGCGGACAATCCATGTAGAACCGCAGAACCGATGAACCAGAGCGGAATTCGATTTCTGTACGGATGTTCCAGATCATCGAGTGGCAGGAAAGCGTTGTCTGTATGACTGATCTGTGAATCGTCTTTTGACAGTCCGACGATCTCAAAAGTCCATTTCCCATCGATTAGAAAATCTCCCTTCTTTGCTTATTGAACGGTATGGCCGGCGATTCGAAGCTGATTGATAAAAAGGTTTCCCGATATTCGGCAATCAATCGGTTTAAAATCCATCTTCAAAATCACTAAATGAATCTTCAATATTTTTGTTGATTCTATTTGCATTCCGGGAAGCATCGGGATCCAGGAATTCACCATCTCTCCCCATGAACCAACTCTTAAAATCAATATCTATCGCGAACACTGACGTTTGGCCGCTTGAAATTTCGAGATGCGGACTAAAGTCTACATCAATTTCAAAATCTTCGTCAGACCGAAACGTAAAATCAACTCCATTAAAAGTTCCATTGACGACAAGTGAGTATCTGCCGGAACCATCCCTGAAATCGGGATCGTCGATCGTAACACTATTGCTGGGTTTTTTGATATCAAGTTCCAGCTCATCATAATATCCTGCAGGAATATTCACATGTGTAATGTGGAACGGTGTACCGTCCAGCGGCAGATTCAGGATAAAGTCTTTGGTTTTAAAATCTTTGGTTCTCCGGGCTCCCCCGAGTTCCATCTCTCTGATATATAGTTTTACCTCACCAATGTTAATTCCATAATCAAGATCCACTTCAAAAACTGCAGTAATCTGTTTGTCTTTATCTACAGTAATCGTCTCCGGATTATTACTTCCGGATAAGTCTCCCTGCCATTCTTTAAATATCCATCCAATAGTTGCATTTGCTGTCAAAGTCACATTTTCACCGTCGGTGTAGGAAGATTTATCAGGATTTCTGTCCACCGTTCCTTCTCCTTCCGTGTTGATGGCAAGAGAATATTCTTCCACGCCAATCTCGATAAATATGGCTGTTACACTCTTCTCCTCATCTTCTTCTATGGTAATGGTCTCCGGATTACTGCTTCCGGATAGATCTCCCTCCCAGCGGTCAAAAATCCAGCCTTCCCCGGCTTCGGCATCAAGCCTTATGGTAACACTACTAGAAGACCGTTCGACAACAGTTTCCCTGACTAATCCATTACCGGAGTTAGTAATATTGAGTTCAAAATTTCTTTGTGAAAAATTTGCTGTAACCGTTCTGTTTGTACTAAATTGAATATATTCCGGGTTTGAATTCCCGGTCAGGTCACCTTCCCAATTCTCAAACACAAATCCTTCTGCCGGTTGCGCTTCAATCAGTACACCATTACCGGCTAAAAACTCTCCGCCTGACGGATGAATGGTGCCACCCTCTTCCGGAGATGCTTCTGCCGTCAATGTATAAAAATTAGGTACAGTGTCTTCGAACGCTCCTTGATGGGAATCGCAGGCGAATGTCAAAAAAAGCAATACTAATAATATAGTACATCCGGGCATTCTCATGACCAAATTACTCCTACGATTAAAATTGATACTTTCATATACCCCTGAAGGCATTTCTCCTTGTTGTACCGGTATACGTTGAATAAGAGGGTATTTGCAATTATAATCTTTAATTTCAATTACTCTAAACAGATTAATTTTATCTAATGCAGTAAATGGGTAGAAGGCTCTTTGAATAACGAATAGAGAATGTTGAAGTTCTGTCGTATACCGGTTGAATTCTTATTTCTCATTCTATCGGCTTAAAACTTATCTTCAAAATCACTAAAGGAATCTTCGATATTTATGTTGATTTGTTCCGCATTCCGGGAATCATTGGGATCCAGGAGTTCACCGTCTTCTCCCCTGAACCATCCCTCAAAATCAACGTCTATTGCGATAACCGATGTTTGGCCGCTCTTAATTTCGAGGTGCGGTCTAAAGTCTACATCAATTTGAAAATCTTCGTCAGACCGAAACGTAAAATCAACTCCATTAAAAGTTCCATTTACGACAAGTGAGTATCTGCCGGTACCATCCCTGAAATCGGGATCGTCGATTGTAACACTATTGCTGGGTTTTATGATATCAAGTTCCAGCTCCTCATAAAATCCTGCAGGAATCTGTACATGTGTAATGTGGAACGGTGTACCGTCCAGCGGCAGATTCAGGATAAAGTCTTTGGTTTTAAAATCTCTGGTGCTCCGGGCTCCCCCGAGTTCCATCTCTTTGATATATAGTTTTACCTCACCAATGGTAATCCCGAAATCAACAATCTGTTCAAAAACTGCGGTGATCTGTTTGTCTTCATCTATAATAATCGTCTCCGGATTATTACTTCCGGATAAGTCTCCCTGCCACTCCTTAAAGCTCCAGCCGAAAGCCGCGCTGGCGGTCAGTGTCACCTCTTCTCCATCGGTGTAGGTAGATTTATCAGGATTCCTGTCCACCGTTCCTTCCCCTTGCGTGTTGACGGTAAGGGTGAATTCATCCGGTTCATCCTGCTCAAAAACGGCGGTTACATTTTTGTCTTCATCAAAGGTTATCGTAACCGGATTTGTACTGCCGGTGACATCGCCCTGCCACTCCTTAAAG
>SKRC01000273.1 GCA_007118695.1 Balneolaceae bacterium
GATTTGTATATCCTCAAAACCTGCTTCTGCTACCATGTTATGTATCGTATTTTGGCCCCAATCAGGGAACGGCGATCGCATCATTGTTCCCGCTGTTTCTCCGGCATGTTCTTCCAGCTCATCAGCCAGGATCCTGTAAGCAGGGTTATGTTGAATCGATCGCAGGATATTGAGCGCTAACTTTCCTCCGGATTTGAGAACCCTCTGCATCTCCTTCATCACCTGTTCTGGCTCCGGAAAAAACTGCATCGCCTGCTGGCAGAACAGGTTGTCGAACCGGTTCTCCTCATAGGGAAGTTCACCTGCATCTCCCTGCTGCCAGTTGATCTTTAAACCTTCCTTCTCCGCCATTTCGGAAGCTTTGTTGAGCATCTGCTGGTTGAGGTCCAACCCTGTTACCCGGGCATCACTTCCCAGTTTAGAAGCTGCCGTTCGGGCAACGATCCCCGTTCCGCAGGCGACATCCAGAATGGTGCTTCCCGGAGCTGGTGATGAATGGTGTACAAGTTTTTCAGCCCAGGGTTTAAAAAAACCGGGCACGAGATACTCTTCGTAAGCCGCCGGGCTGTCGCCGGCTATTTGCCATAATTCTACTTTTGTAGTTTGCATAATGTTTTCCTCTTTTTTCTTTGATGATAAATTTAAAATTGAGTTGATTTGTTAAATCATAGACGTAAAAGTCCCCCTTCGAAGGGGGAAGCGATCCCGAGCAGTCGGGAGAGCAGGTTGAGGCTTTTTGGAAAAGCCGACACCTCGGCTGGGATGACTTTCTGAGTTTAGAGTGATCCATTTCTTGGTTATAAAGCACATTAGATCATCCCCCATTGCCCCCTTCTTTTAGACTTATTTCCTTATGTCAAACTCACGTTAAATAGTTTTTTGATTCAATTTTTCCAGTTAAGCTCTCCCGGAATTCCCTCAAGAAAGGGCTGTTGTACCCATCCCTTTTCGTATGGGGTTACATAGGCAGCTTCAAATGTGAATTTCGAGATTTTCCACTTGCCGTTTACTTTCCGGAACTCGTGTTTATAGATACCCTGCGTCCAAACGGCTTTGCCCTCTCCGGTGATCGACGGGCAGTCTAAATACCACTTCCCCCTGGCTTGATCACCATCTATCTGAATCACCGGATTGTGGACCATATGCCTGATAAAGAGCAGCCCTTCGCTTAACATTGATTTCAACATTTCCCGGATTGCTCCGCGGCCTTCAGCTCTGCCAAAAGCCCCGGCGTCCATTAATGCATCTTCGGTAAACGATTCCACCACACCGTCAAGATCGCCTTCATCAATTTTATCGAAGGGCACGCCGGCAAATCCTGATCATTTTATCAAGGCAAAACGGAAACTATGATCACATAATAGAAACACAGAGCCCCGCGTAAGTTCAGTTATGGCAACTCACATGTGGCTTTAGATTCGATATATATCCGGCCTCTATATTATTAAAGCCGAATAAATGGACTCAATGTATCATCATTAAGCAAACCGGGAGTGGAGATAAGGTATAAATCTTATCTGCCCTGAACGTTCATCCCCAGTGTGTAGACCGAATTACTGGCTGTGATGAAGAGTGTGCGCCGATCCGGTTTGCGGGAGCAAATTCAATATATCTGCCGGGGATAATTTTTGTATAAACAACCCTCTTTTTGAGCTTCTTCACACCTAAACTCACATTCAATCGAAAAATATTTTTAATCACCTGCTCAAAACACCATGACACTTAATGAATCACGCCCGGTAAAATTTGAATTCCCTTCCAATATGGTAACTTCAACGATGCAATATTCCTCGCCTTCATCATGTGCTGAAACTGTACCATTTTTGCCATCATGCGCAACGGTAAACACATCAGTGTTGGTAGACCACCATTCCCATACGATGTCATAACCTTCAAGATTGGATGGATCGACAGTATCTCCCTCGGCGGTTAGTAAAAAAGCCGACAGTTCCTTCTGCTCTCCAAGATCGAGTACGATATATTCTTGTCCAAAGTTAACTTCCACAACCCCATGTCCTTCATTGTCATTAGCACCGGTAACATCATTATCTCCGCAGGCACTAAACACCAACAATCCCACAACAGTTACCTGCAGAAAAAAGATGCAGGTCGTTTTAAATGTATTCGATATGCTCATTTGATATACCTCAATATTTTATTGAATTATTGAATCAATTATTTTTATGAAAAAATTTCACTAATAAAATTTCTACTTAATTAATCAATGACTTAAAGATTGCAATCTGTTTCCAAGATACAACTAAATCATTGCTTTTGCTTGTTTCTAAAACTGGCTACTGCCATTCTTTACATAAAGCCGAAATAATGGACTCAATCTATCATCAAAAAACAAAGACAATAGTGGTATCGCGTCCGTTGAAATTTGAATTGCCCTCTGTGATGGTGACCTCTATGATGCAAAATGCTTCTCCCGAAGACTCCCCGGCCCCTATACCTGCTGACCCATCTTGTTCTACGGTAAATACGTTAGTGTCGGTGGACCACCATTCCCAATCGATGTCAAACCCTTCAAGCTCTGACGGATCAACCGTATTCCCCTGAGCATCTTTTAAGAATGCTTCAAATTCCTGATTACTTCCGGCTTCAATTTCAGCTTCCGGGGGTTCAATGACAACTTCCACGACACCATGACCATCTTCAGGGCCGGTGACAACATCGCTGTCACAGCTAAACGCCAATATTGAAGCTATGAATAGATACATTACAACAGTTGAACTTATCATAAGTTTAGATTTCATAACACTTTACATATTTATTTCGAAGTTTATACTTATTCATTGATTTTTAATTATTAATCCACAACCTTTTTACATTACATTTAAAGATCACCGGGATTTTCACACCCTGGAGATCATTCTTGATTATTCAAACTATCTGAATTCTGACTGAATCAGTCTAATCTTTTTGATTATTCGTTATTCGCCTCAAACATTGCCAGCAACTTCTGGTCATTATATTATCCTGTGCCGTTACATGGAAATCTTCGCAGATGAAAATCATGCTTGCTGCAAAAATAAAAATGTTAAGGACTATTGTCGCACTTGCTTTGTAAAGCCAAAAAAATAGCTTTACTCAATCATTCTTTTTGAAGCATTATTGCTGCTGCACGGGGTCACAGGCATACTTCATATTTGTAATTTAAAGTAAAAGATCAGATGTTATAAGATGCTCTGTGGAATCGTAAGTATAGTATAGTGATACGTTTAACCTAATATGTCAATCATGAATCGAGACAACTTCGATCTTCGTAGTTTCATTGCGAAACAGCCGATTGATAAGGAGCTATTCAAGTATAAAAAATCACTATATCCGGCTGAAAAGCTGGGGATAACGGAGAAACACGGGAACATTTATACATATATTCTCGATTGGCATGAAGCAAAATATTCCTTTCTGAGTGAGGGTTTCAAAAAACTGACAGGTTATAATGATCAGATGATTGCCTTGGGAATTGAAGCATTGTTTCAAGTTATACACCCGGATGACGCTCAGCCCCTTCAGCGAATGATATCCAAATGGATGGAGGTGTTGTTGGGCAGGCCTGAAGATGAATTTAACAGTTACACGGCCAATTTCAATTTTCGGATTATGAAAAACAATGGAGCCTACATCAACCTGCTACAGCAGCCGGTGTATGTCAGTTTTGACATTAAAGGAAACCTGATCTACGAAGCGGGTATTTTGACAGATATAACTCGCTACAGGAATGATGGAAACATATCTTTACTAATTCTGGGTCCAGATTATACCCCGCTATTTGAGTATTATCCGAAAGAGGATTTTATGCCTCAAATTGGAGAGATCCGGCAAAAGATGCTTGACCTGGAAAATCTTTCTCTAACAACAGATAACAGCTGGTAAAAAAAAAAAAAAAAAATTATTTATGACAACATCAGCAATGAAAATTTAGATGTCGGGATGATTTGTCAGGAATTAAATATCAGCCGGTCCAAATTTTACAGAAAATTGGAAAAAGTGAGTGATTTAAAGCCCGGTAGACTTATCAAAGTGTATCGTCTTCTTGAATCACTGACAATGTTGTCAGCCCAGGATTATTCGGTATCAGAAATTGCCTGGAAAACCGGATTCCAGAGCCACTCCTATTTTTCAAGTTGTTTTCAGGACCATTTTGGCTGCACCCCTTCACAATACCGCGTTCAGGTTATATAAATGGCTCTTCATCTAAAAACTGATTGAAACAAATTTTAAAGAGATTGACACAAAATTGATAGGTGTGAAAGCCCGTAAGTTCCATATTTATTCTTGTGATGATGGATTCGTCCCTGACTTTCTA
>SKRC01000196.1 GCA_007118695.1 Balneolaceae bacterium
CAAGTTTATTCATAATAGCAGTATTTGGAATGGAATCTATTCGGTTGTACCCTTTCAAGTCGCAAGAACTGCAGAGCCCGGGGATTATTGCAACCGGCCACGCCGGCACGCCGGGCTGTGATGATTCATCAATAACAATGGCAGACCTGATACGGCCTTTGGTTTGATATTAAACTATATTCCCAATGTTTGTGTTTACCCATTATCAAATGAATATTCTCAGCAATAGTAAGACTTTGAATCTTTATAATCGACAGGAAATCCCGGAGATTAAATAATAGCGGAAAGCATACAGGGGATTCATCATATTACGGCGGTTTCCGGTCTCCCACAGTAGAATTATGATTTTGATGTAAACAAACTCGGGTTGCGGTTTATCAAAAAGACGGTAAACTTCGACGGTCCGGGCTTTACCCACGACGAACCGCTAGAGAGCCTCGGGGAAGAGCTCACGCTCCCACCCTGGTATGCGAGGCACAGAGACCGGATCGAAGTATCCCTACCCGGACTAAAAGAATGAATATCCTGAATCTTTGGAATGATTTTCTGGTATGAATGATTTTTAAACTCAATACTCAATACTCAATACTCAAAAAAAAATGTTCCGCATCGATCCAAAAAACCCATTCAAAGGCCCTCATCAGGGCCTTGACCCGGCAACGGCCGGAGCAGATCCCGGGGAAGCCGAAGCAGCGATGATCCTGGTGCACGGCCGGGGAGCCTCCGCCCAGAGCATCCTCATGCTGGCCGATGAGCTCAATGAGCCGCAAGTTCATTATGTTGCCCCTCAAGCCTCACAATTTACCTGGTATCCGCAATCCTTCCTGGCGCCGACCGAGAGGAATCAGCCGGGGCTTAACTCCGGGCTTCAGACGATTCATGACCTGATTGAGGAGCTGGCAGAAAGGGGCTTCAAACGAGAAAAAATCATCCTTACCGGATTCTCACAAGGGGCCTGCCTGGCCTCGGAATTTGCAGCCCGGCATCCGGCCCGGTACGGCGCCGTCGTTGCCCTGAGCGGCGGGTTGATCGGAGATGCCGTATCCGACGAAAACTACAGCGGATCGATGGAAGGTACACCGGTATTCCTCGGCTGCAGTGACATTGACCCGCACATCCCGGTAGAACGGGTTTATGATACCGAACGTGTATTCAGGAAACTGGAGGCTGAAGTCAGCAGAAAAATCTATCCCGGCATGGGGCACACGGTGAACGAGGAGGAATTGAATCACATGAAAAACCTGGTTCAAACCGTGCGATCGGGTTGAACTTTACATACATTTGGAGCTGAATTTCTGACTAACACGACATTCATGCATCATGCAAACAGTTAAAGAGACAATTTGGGAAGTCATTTATGCAGTGATGCCCATAACGGTTCTGGTAATATTGCTGCAATATACACTGATATGGCTGCCGTTCGAATCACTTGTACAGTTTCTGATCGGGGTTGTTTTTGTCTCCGGCGGTTTGATTTTGTTTCTGCTTGGGGTGCATATTGGATTGCTGCCGGTCGGAGAGATGATCGGGTCCGCACTGCCCAAAACCGGTAAGGTTTGGCTGATCGTTATCTTCAGCTTTGTACTCGGTTTTGCCGTTACCGTTGCCGAACCGGATGTTCATGTCCTCTCGCAATATGTGGATGAGGTATCCGGTGGCGAAATCGGGAAATGGCAGCTGATTATTCCTGTTGCCCTCGGTCTTGGTATTTTTGTAGCTCTGTCGATGATCAGAATTGTATACAGCATCTCCATCAAATGGATTTTACTGGGAGGCTATTCGCTGGTCATGATCCTGGCTTTCTCATCGTGGGTGCCCGACACTTTTATTCCGATCTCGTTTGATGCCGGCGGCGTAACCACGGGACCGATGGCTGTGCCTTTTATCCTGGCATTCGGAGTTGGTGTGGCCACGGTGTTAAGAACCGACGACAAGGCCGCCGACGGGTTCGGCCTGGTTGCCCTTGCCTCCATTGGCCCGCTGCTGGCCGTGTTAATCCTTGGAATGATTTTCGCATAGAGCACAAACTATGGATGTAAAAATATTTTATGGATTCGGAGATGTATTAGGCGAGGTGGCCATAGCCCTGATACCGCTGATTCTGTTTTTTCTTTTTTTCCAGATCTGGATGCTGAAACTACCCTGGAAGAAAGTCAGAGATATCGTCGTCGGGCTGGTACTGGCCTTTATGGGACTGGCATTATTCCTGCAGGGAGTCCATGTCGGGTTTCTTCCCGTTGGCCGTGAAATCGGAGATATAGTCGGGGACTGGGATCACCAATGGATTCTGATTCCTGTCGGTTTTCTGCTTGGTTTTGTAGCCACATTTGCCGAACCGGCCGTAAAAGTGCTTAATCATGAGGTGGACAAGGTATCGGGTGGTTACATACCCAAGAAATTGATGCTCTATACGTTATCCATAGGTGTGGCCATTTCCATTGCCCTGGCCATGGCCCGTATCATCTATGGAATACCCCTTTGGTATTTCATAGGGCCCGGCTATGCACTTGCATTGTTTTTAACCATTTTTTCAACAGAAACCTTTACGTCGATCGCATTCGATGCCGGAGGGGTTGCAACCGGCCCGATGACCGTTACATTTATCCTGGCTATCGCCCTGGGTTTTGCCGAAACCCTTGAAGGACGGGACCCGCTGCTCGACGGGTTCGGCATGATTGCACTTGTGGCCCTGGCCCCTATATTAACCGTATTGACACTCGGGCTGCTTTACAAACTAAAAGAATCCCAAACCGATGATTGAAAAAGTAGGTGACCATTTCAAGCTAATTGTCATTATCGTGAAAAAAGATCTTTCACGGGAGGTGATAAAAAGTTGTATTGAGGCGGGTGCTGAAGGCGGAACGGTTCTTCATGGCAAGGGAACCGGCAGGCATGAAACCGGTTCGGTGCTCGGAATCAAAATTGAACCTGAAAAAGATGTAATTCTTTGCCTGGCCGCTGATGACATTGTAGATGATGTACTGAAACAGGTCACGGCTGCTGTAAAACTGGATGTGCCGGATACCGGTATTGCATTTGTCATCAACAGCAAGAGTGTTACCGGTATTGCGCACTTGCTGGAAAAAGATTTTTAACCGTTAACAACCAACCGATTATGGAACATAAAATCGAATTCAGCCTGATTGTCAGCATCGTCAATAAAGGCCACTGTGGCACGGTGATGGATGCATCACGCCAAGCCGGTGCGGATGGAGGTACATTTATCAAGGGCCGCGGTTCCGGCATCCATGAAAAAGCAAAACTCTTTACCTTCACGATTGAACCGGAAAAGGATATTGTTCTGACGCTCGTTCCGAAGAAAATCGCAGATGATGTCCTGGAGGCCATCGTGACTGCCGCTGAACTGAATAAACCGGGAAAAGGAATCGCATTTATTCTGGATGTGGAAAAAACGGCCGGGATTAATCATCCGGTCGATCCCGAAAAAAAAGAACATGAATAAACCCACCTTTGTTTACATTTACGACCCGCTTTGCGGATGGTGTTTTGGGTTCATTCCGGTGCTCGAGCGGCTCCGAAAACGGTTTGAAGGCCGACTTGAATTTGAGATTGTCTGTGGGGGACTTGCTGTAGGCGACAACGCCCAGCCGATTGGTGAAGGATACGCCTATATCCGGGATGCCTTGAAACAGACAGAGGAAGTAACCGGTGTAAGATTTGGGGAGAATTTCAAACTGCTGGCTGAAGAAGGCAGCTACCTGTACGATTCAATGCCTCCTTGCAAGGCCCAGATTGCGGTCAGGGAGCTCGCCCCGGCCGAAGCGATCGATTTTGGCACCGCCATGCAGAAAGCCCTGTTTTTGGATGGCAAAGACCTGAACCTGCCGGATACCTATAAAGAGATACTGGAAGATTTTGAACCGGATTATGATTCCTTTTCGGCTCGTTATGAAAGCAAAGAATTAATACAGAAGACCCGGGAGGAGTTCGAATGGTCCAGAAAGGCCGGGGCAACCGGTTTTCCGACGATACTGCTGCGTTTGGATCGGGAATACGGTATTGTGACGAAAGGATACAGGCCCTATGATGCCCTGGAATCGCACCTGCATCACCTGTTGAATAACATTGAAAAAATCAGAAACTGAATTAAATAACCGTTTTGACTTTCAACAATTCCGTTGTCGTAATAGGGGCTACCGGTATGATTGGGGCACCGGTCACCAACCGCCTGGTGGATCAGGGGTGGCAGGTGACAGCTATTGTACGGGATATCGATAAAGCAAAAGTCAAACTGAATGCCGGTATCCAGCTTATAAAAGGGGATTTGAAGGATCCGGACGGCTTGATTGAAGCTTTTGCCGGCAATGATGTCGTATACCTGAGCCTTAACACCGGCCCGTTTGAAAAAGATGCCGCCTTTAAAACGGAGATCGACGGCGTATACAATGTCATCGAGGCTGCAAAACAAACCGGCATCAAAAGAATCGGCTTCCTTTCGTCCATTATCAAGGATTACCAGGGAATTGACTGGTGGGTGTTTGATGTCAAACGGGAAGCGTGTCGCATCTTGCTCGACTCGGATCTGCCGGTAACCATTTTTTATCCGTCCAATTTTTTTGAAAATTTCCCCGGGTTGCAGATGATGGGAAGCCGTGTAGTGCTTGTGGGTGAACAAAAGACAAAAAGCTGGTGGGTCGGCACCAAAGATTACGCCCGTCAATTGACTGCGGCCCTGCAGCAGACACACTCCGAGGACAGGGAATACCCCGTACAGGGACATGAACCCATGAATTTTGATGAAGCAGCCGAGGTATTTATCAGTCATTATTCCTACAAAAAACTGAAAAAAACGAGGATTCCCATTGGCATGCTGGGAATTTTTAGAAAATTTTCAGTAAAAATTGACTATAATTACAGCATCGTTTATGCAATTAACCATTATGACGAGCAGTTTCAATCGGAAAAAACCTGGCGGGATTTAGGGAATCCCCAACAGCGGCTGGCGGAATTTACCCGTTCTTTATAAAACTCTAATCGGAAAAATATTAAGATCTGCTAACTACGAAGGATTCCTCTGTCTTGATTGGTATTATGTAATAAATATTATCTAATAAGGGCTAAAAAGGGATTGTTAAAGCCATATGTATGACGGATTCAAAATACTGTGAATCCAAATCATAGCCGGCGATTCTTTCTATTTTACCCGGATGACGGTTCCATAATCGACTTTCTCATTAGTACAACTTCATGAAAAGCTATCAATTATCATTTAAAATCAATGAAGATGAAGCACCTGCACCCGATTCCAGCCGTATAGAGCTGGCTGGCCGGGACCCTTTAATTCTCATGATTGAGGATAATGAGATTCTTCTGGAGCTATTTAACTATAAATTCAAATCAATGCCGTATACATTTGCTACCAGCAACAACGGCTGGGAAGGCTTAAAAACCGCTAAAACCCTGCTGCCGGATGTCATATTGCTCGATTTAATGCTGCCCGGGTTGCCGGGTCTCAGTGTGCTGAAAAGTATCCGGGAGTCGGACCTCCCAAAACAGCCAAAAATTATTATCCTGTCATCCAAAAACCGGGAAAAAGATATCGAGGACGGCTTTAAGTTGGGGGCTGACGATTATATGACCAAACCATTTTTGATGAAAGAGGTGTTGATTAGAGTACGCAGGTTATTGAATTAACAGACCGGTCTGATCTATGGTTTCACAAGCAATTGAATTACTATGGGCAGGAATCTATTTGCTTGGTGGAATCACCCTTCTTCTGCTGACAATTGCAGTTTTTACAAGGACAGTAAAAAAATGGTACAGGGAGCACAGGGAAAATAAAAAAAAGGAGTACTCTACCATTCTGATAGGCTATCTGACGAGAAATATTACACTCGACAAGTTTGAAATATTTATCAAAAACCATCCCGACTCCATCACTGCCCTGTTCAAAGTCAGCAATGATCTCCAGAAAAATTTAAAAGGCACCGATAAAAAACTGATTCAACGACTGCTGTCACTCGAACCCTTTACAAACTACTATCTGAATCTGTTGGAGAGCGGGAAAGAACGCAAAATTATGGAGGCTCTCATCTTTTTGAGAGAGCTTGAAACGATGACCTCCGAACAGATCAGCCGGATTCAAACCCTTCTTGGACACCGGGAAAGATACATCGTTCATGCGGCAGCTGTGGCTATCATGGCAAGCGAAGATGTCAAAGAACGGGCCTATGCATTGAAAGCACTTTGTCGGGATGAACAGATTACACGCCTGGCCCTGTATGAAGTGCTCTACCGGTTCCGCAAAAGAGACAGGGAACAGTGGCTGGAGGAGGGAACAGAGCTGACCCTCATCATTACGGACCCGGCTATTCCATTGAATCACAGGGCATCCATTGCCATTGCCATGGGTGGCATGGGATATTACTACCATTCCCGTTACTTGCTGGACCTGCTGAAAAATATTCCGGTTGAAGAGAAGAATATCCCTTTCCTGGCTGCTCTGATTGAAGGCCTGGGCATGCTTCACTATCCGGAAGCGATCGTGGAAATTCAACGGTTATTGTTGCTTACAAATTCACTTTTAATTACCCGGGCTTCTATACGTGCACTGAGCCGGATTGACGGCAAGGATGGCCTTGAGATCCTTTTCCAGTTTTTAAGCCAAAAGTACGACCTCCAGATACAGGTTGAGACAGCCATTCAAATTATCAATGTCGATGTACTCTATTATGAATGGATTTCGGACAAATTTTTCCCGGAAGATGCCAATCCCATTATCGTAGAACAGATCGTGGCCGAAATAGGAATGGATAATTTTGTTGCCGGGATATGAGCATAGCAATCTCAATGATACTGGTAGATCTCCTCACCTATCTGATCCTCGCTTATTTTGTGGTGATCAATACTGTTTACCTGGTATTGCTGGTCATTTCCTTTTTTGCTACCCGGCAGCTCAATAAATCCCGTGAAGCCTATAAGATTACCGGCCTGTTCGATTCCGATCTCTATAAATCGGTAAGTGTGCTGCTGCCCGTTTTTAACGAGGAAAATACCATCAAGTCCACGGTATATTCACTTATCCAGCTGGATTTTAATGATTTTGAAATCATCATCATCAATGACGGAAGCACAGATGAGACATTCGAGGTATTGGAGAGGGAGTTCGAACTCTTTCCGTCGGAAAGGTTTTTGCCCGAAATTCTACCTCACAAACCCGTTCAGGGCATTTACAGATCCAATCTTTTTCCAAACCTGCTGGTACTCGACAAAGAAAACGGGAAAAAAGCAGATGCATTGAATGCCGGGGTGAACGCGTCCAGAAAAGATGTGATTTGCAATGTGGATTCCGACTCATGGCTCGAACCCAATATCCTTCAGCAGATGCTCCGGGCATTTGTGGAAGATGAGAAAACGATCGCCGTTGGCGGCATCGTACGGATTGCCAATGGGTCGATTTTCGACAGGGGTCAGTTAAAACAGACGCTGGCACCAAAAACATTTCTTGGCAAAATTCAGGTCGTGGAATACCTGCGTTCATTTCTATTCGGCCGGATCGGTTGGTCGTCGGTCGACGGCCTGATCATTATTTCCGGCGCTTTTGCCGTATTCGACCGCGCTGCGCTTATCGAAACAGGCGGCTATAAACGGGAATCCATCGGGGAGGATATCGAGGTTATCGTTAATATGCACCAGCATTTCACCGATAAAGGCAAGCCCTATTCGATGCGATACCTGCCCGAACCGGTATGCTGGACGATGGTTCCGGAAAACTGGCATCAGCTCTCTGCACAACGCAACCGGTGGCAGCGCGGACTTGCCGACACCCTGTTCAATCATAAGAAGATGATCGGTAATCCGAAATATGGCTGGCTTGGCATGTTTTCCCTTCCATTTCACCTGGTTTTTGAATTGCTCGGGCCATTACTGGAACTGATGAGTTATCTTTTGTTTTTCCTGCTGATGATAACGGGGTTACTCGATCCTGCATTTGCAATCCTTTTTATTCTGTTTGCCGTTCTATTCGGGGTAATTTTATCGATCGGTTCTGTTTTGCTCGACGAATTGACCTACAAACCTTATACACGGCTCAGTGATGTGTTTTCCATTACGATTCATGCCGTTTTCGAAAACTTCGGGTTCAGACAGCTCCACTTTTGGTGGCGACTCCGCGGGCTTCTCGACTATCTGAGAAAGAATAAGGAATGGAACATCGAAGATCGAAATCCAAAACTTACAAATACCTTTCACTGGTTATGGTTTGGCTCGATCAATCTGTTTTTTGCTGCACTTCTTGTTTACGGCCTGGTATTATAATGCGAATGCCGGATGAGCGCTTCCTATTTTCATACTTTTTTAGTATTAACATGGGCATGAAAAAAAATGATAAGGGGATCTGTTTTATTTATAACCCGTCGGCGGGTCGCGGCCGGACCGGTCAATACCTGGACCGGATCCGAAGCAAGGCGGAAGAATACTGGGAAAATCCAGTATTCCGGGTTACCCAAAAGGAGAGTGATATCGAAGAGTTTGCCCGTTCAGCGGCGCAGGATTTCGGCCTGGTGGTAGGATGCGGCGGTGACGGAACCATGAATCTGGTGATAAACGGAATAGCCGGATCGAACGCCCACCTGGGGGTTTTGCCGCTGGGAAACGGCAATGATTTTGCAAATGCCCTGGGCCTGCCCAGGGATCCCTTCAAAGCACTGGAACTGATCTACAAAGGCAAGCGGGGGCCATTGGACCTGATCAGATGCAAGGGAGACACCGAGACCTGGTGCGTCAACACGCTTGGAGCCGGGCTCGACGGCTGGGCCAATTATTATGCCTCAGAGTTTACGAAAGTTCGCGGCCAGGCGGTATATGTGTTGGGAATCCTTAAAGCCGTCTACTATTTCCGGGGAAGCAACATGAGGCTGTTCATTGATGAGGAAAAAATTGAAAAGGAACTCCTGATGGTAACCGTATGCAATGGCCCGGAAGAAGGGGGAGGGTTTAAAGTATCCCCTGGCGCTTCAAATTCTGATGGGCTGATCGATTTGCTGACCATTGAGAAGATGTCGGTCGCCCGAATCTTGTGGTACCTTCCCAAATTTTTGTTTCAACCCGGGAAAAAATTAAAAGGTGTAAAGAGGGTCAGGTGTAAAAAAGTTACCATTGAGAGCGATACGCCCTTAGCCGTTCATTGCGACGGGCAGGGCCTTGGAACGGAAATCGAAACACTGTCTGCCGAAATTCACCCGGGAATGCTTCAGGTTATTGTCCCATAGGGCTTCTTTTTACTGAATATCATAATACTGCTCATAGATGTAATCCCAAAAATCCGCCAGGTCAGAACCGGTGTTGTGGGGGTTTTTGGACTTGGTCGATTTCATGGCATCTTTACAAGCTTTTTCCTTGGCATCATAAAATGCCTTCAGCTGATGCTTGGTCGGATTGTCAATCATCTTTTCAAATTTTTCTTCCACCATATCAAATTGAATCTATTTGTTAATCTCTCCTTATAAAATGTAATTAAAGCTCAAATAATTCAAATTGGCAGGTTTTCTCATGAAAAAAACACCCAAAACAGCTGAATTTCCCCTCCCGGGACTCCTTGTTTTTATGATTTCAATAAACTATATAGCCGATTAACCGCATTTTTCAACAAAATAACTGTGAGCTTCGAGCGTACGATTCCCTCCGACAGCGGTCGGGGAAATACGGGGTTACCGGCAAATCAACCTATGAATATGCAACAACCCATACATGCATCCGGATTGAAGTTAAGTAGAATTTCTGCAGGAATGTGGAGATTGGGGGAGTGGAATAAATCTGTAAACGATTTAATCGGCTGGATTGAGGAATGCATAGACATCGGGGTCACCACCTTTGACCATGCCGACATCTATGGAGATTATGAATGTGAAAAAATCTTCGGAGAAGTCCTGGCCCGTCGACCGGAGCTTCGCAGCAAAATGGAACTGGTTACCAAATGCGGAATCTGCCTGATTTCGGACAAAAAACAGAAACACAGGATTACACATTATGACCTCTCGGCCGATCATGTCATAAATTCCGTTAATCAATCACTGAGAAATCTCCATACCGACTATCTGGACCTGTTATTGATTCACAGGCCAAGTCCACTGATGGATGCCGATGCAACTGCAGCCGGCCTGAAAAAAGTTATAGACTCCGGCAAGGTACGATTTGCGGGGGTCTCGAACTTTACCCCCTCACAGATGAATCTGCTGCAATCCAGATTGGAATTTCCGCTCGTGACCAACCAGATTGAGTTTTCCCTGCTTCATACGGCCCCGCTTTTTGATGGCACCCTGGATCATTTGCAGACATCCAGAACGCGCCCCATGGTTTGGTCACCCTATGGTGGGGGAAAAATATTTACAGGCACAGGATCACGGGAATCCAGGATTCAACAATCGTTGCAAAAATTTTCGGTTAAATACGACGTAGCTCCCGATGCCATTGCACTTGCCTGGATTTTAAAACATCCATCAAAGCCGTTTCCGGCCCTGGGAACAGGTAAAATGGACCGTGTCAAACGGGCTCTTGACGGATACTCTTTGGATCTTGAACTGCAGGACTGGTTTGAACTGCTTGAAGCCTCCATGGGTGAACCGGTTCCCTGAGCTCAATGTCAGCCCGGGAATGTTTCACTTGAAACTGACATTTATCAGAATAAAATTAATGCGCCGTTGAGTTCACCAGCTATTATTTATGCCCGAAGATTGAGGCTGTTGTTGTCTCTGGAACTGCTGCTGATATTTTTCGGGATGCCGTTGTTCTATTACCTGGGCCTGGTAACCATCCCTGCTATTCCTGCCCTGTTAGGGCTGGCCCTTATATGCCTGATCGTTTTATGGTACGATACCGGATTTCATTTCACCGATGAGCTGAATTTTCATCTGCCTCCAGGTAAGACAGGGTTGATCATTGTTCGGTTTTTGATATTGGGAAGTTTGCTTGCCCTGGCCGTCTGGCGGGTCTTTCCCGACCGTTTTCTGGATATGCCCCTGAACAACACCGCTTTTTGGCTTCTGCTGATGGTAGTATATCCGGTCTTCTCGGCATTTCCCCAGGAGCTGATTTATCGCTCGTTTTTGTTTCACCGGTATAAACTGGTCTTGCAGAATCGCTGGGTGATGATGGGATTCAGTGTGATTGCATTCGCTTTTCTTCATATCATCTACGAAAACTGGATTGCAATAGTTTTAACGCTTGCAGGAGGCTATCTTTTTACAAAAACCTATATCGATACCGGTTCAATATGGCTGACAACACTTGAACATACCATGTATGGGTGCCTTATATTCACACTTGGACTCGGCTCATTCTTCTATATTGGTTGATCATCGGCATAGTTCAATAGATTCACAACTTTGAGTTTAGGGTGCTTTTTGCGTACATTTTCGCTGTTTTTGAACAACGCTAAATCAACTGGAAATTACGGGTACATTGCTAACTATTTGAACAGCAAAGCTTTTACACTTCTATGGATTTATTTGATAAATTGAAAGACCGACCGAGTCCACTTGGAAAATTTACGTCAGACGGATACGGATACTATACTTTTCCCAGGCTTGAGGGGCCGATCGGCCCGGAAATGAAATTTAACGGCAAAAATGTAATCGTATGGAGCGTCAACGACTACCTGGGAATTGCCAACCATCCGGAAATCCGGAAAGTCGATGTGGATGCCGCCGAAGAATATGGGTTCAGCGCTCCAATGGGAGCGCGGCTGATGACCGGCAATTCCGTTGAACATGAAGCCCTGGAAAAAGAACTGGCTGATTTTGAACACAAAGAAGATGCCCTTCTGCTCAACTACGGCTACCAGGGGATCATGAGTATCATACATGCACTGGTGGACCGGAACGACTATCTGATTTATGATGAATTGAGTCATGCCTGTATCGTCGACGGAAAACAGCTTGCGATGAGTGATACAGCGGTTTTCAAGCACAACGATATGGAAAGCCTTGAAAAACAGCTGGAAAGAGCATCAAAAAAGATGAAACCGGGCTCTTCAATCCTGGTGGTGACCGAAGGGGTTTTCGGGATGACCGGCGACCTCGGCAAGCTGAAGGAAATCATTGCACTCAAAGAAAAATATCCGTTCCGGCTGCTGGTGGACGATGCGCATGGATTCGGGACCCTGGGCAAGGATGGCTCCGGCGCGGGGACGCAACTGGGATGCCAGGATGGAATTGATATTTACTTCGGTACCTTTGCCAAAGCAGTTGCCCTGATCGGCGCTTTTGTTGCAACCGAAACCCGGGTTGTTGAGTTTTTGAGGGCAAACGTCCGGAGTCAGATTTTTGCCAAATCCCTGCCGATGCCCATTGTCGTCTCTGCCCGGGAACGACTTCGGTTAATAAAAGAGAATCCACAGTGGAGAGACAATCTGTGGGACAATACGCTTAAGCTCCGGGATGGCCTTCGCAAACTTGGCTACAATGTTTTGCCCTCGGAAAGTCCGGTTACACCGGTCCTAACCAAAGGAAGCACCGATCTGTGCACGACCATTATGCGGATTATGCGTGATGATCACGGAATATTTGTGAGCGGGGTATCCTACCCGGTTGTCCCGAAAGGCATTGTTTTGCTTCGCCTGATTCCAACAGCCTCGCATACCGACGAACATATCGAGAAGACACTGGCAGCATTTGAGGCGATCAGGGATGTTGCACTCCGGCACCAGGAAGAAGTTGCTGTCGGTAATTAAAATTTTTCACATAGCCACCAGGTGAAGCCACGAAGGCACAAGGTACAAGGTACCATTTCCTGGTGAACCTTTGTGCCTTCGCGCCTTTGTGGCTCCGTCCTTGCGCCTTCCCATCACGAGAAGAGCTTCTTTATAAACCCCAAAATCCCTTTTTCCTGTTTCTTCTTTTTACCGCTGCGACCGCCGCTTAACTTATCATAACTGGGCCGTGGCAATCCTATCGGCTCATCTTCGCTGGATCCGGGCCGCCGTGGCTTTTTCGATGGCCGGGACTGTTTTTTGCCGGCCGCCTGTTTCCTGTCGCCCCTGCCGTTTCCTTTCCCCTTTTTTTTCTGTTTTCCTTTGGCTGTTTTCTGTTTTTTATCCTTTTTAACACTCTCTGGCAACGGAATTTCTTCAGGAGCATAACCGAGTTCCTCAATGATCTCTTTAATATCCTTTCGATCCTGTTTCGATACGAGAGATACAATTCGGGTAGCCCGGCCATTGCCCACCAGATCAGCCCGGAACTTATATTCGGCTACCTCCTCCGGCACATCATAGTTGATCACCTGAGTAACCCCGCTGATATCGAGTTCTGCGGCAGATATTTCCCCGGCGATCAGATGCTGAACATTTCCACTGGTAAAGCGTTCGAATCGATCGCTGAAAGTTGCCTCATCAAGTTTATCGTGTATACTTACCGCCCGTTTGCCGCTTTTGCGGAATACACGATAGAGACGATCGGCAGTTCGGCGTGAAGCAGTGAAAATCAGTACGATATCGGAAGGAGTATTGTCCAAATGGGCCATCAGGGTTGAAATTTTCTTCCTTGGCGGCACATTTATGTAATACTGTGTCAGGTCCTTCGGGATATTGACCCCGTTTTCTCCGGAAGCAACTGCTTTTTTCTTTTCCGCTTTCTTTTCAAAACCAAGCGTTTCCGGATCGACGAGAACGCCATCCAGATGGTTGACAATCTCTTCATTGGTTTGTTTGACAGTTGCAATCTTCTGACACTTGCCAATAATTCTTTTTGTGATCACATCAATATTATCCCAGGATGAGAAAGTTTCGGCAAGATCCAGAATCAGGTACTGGGTTTCCCTGAAAACCATGCGGTATTTATCCATCAATTCCGACAAACGTTCCGGATTGGCCACAATAATAGCAGGGCCTGCATAGAGAACGGATTTCTGTTCAGCTTCCACTCCTGAATTTTCAATCGGAGCACTTTCAATACCGGCATGATAGCCCACTCCCCAAATCCATTTGTCAAGCTCGGCAACACGTTCCGGGGTATTAGCCAAAATAATGGCTTTTGTCCCCTGTCTGCGATCCTGTTTTGCAATTTGATCTAAAACCGGTATCAGATAGCCCGTCTCCGGTTGATCCTCTTCAGAGACGTTTACCAGTAAATCGCCTCCTTCCTTCATCGAGTTAATTATTTTTTTCTGCAGAGGTGACGGGCTTTCAATTTTTACATCTTTTAAACCTTTTAAAATATCAGAACTAATTCTTAGTTGACTAAACGACAATGTTCTTCACCTCTTTGTCTTATTTCAGCATTTCAATTAACAAAATATATTATTGGAGCAAATATAATAAAAAACTACAAGTTGCTCGATGTTTCAATAACTTCAATATCCTATAAACGGATCTTATATAAACATCTTGCCAAAGCGACTCGAACCTGCAATATTCACCCAGCCCCATCAGATGTCCGGGGTGGGCAA
Source organism: Balneolaceae bacterium (assembly GCA_007118695.1). Lineage (GTDB taxonomy): Bacteria > Bacteroidota > Rhodothermia > Balneolales > Balneolaceae > SKRC01. The sequence continues at coordinate 14,404 of SKRC01000196.1, forward strand.
GGCTGAGTTGAAAGAATTCCGGTGAACAGAAAAACAATTGATTTATCTGAATTCTTCAACGATACTACCGGCAACAGTGTTACCAATCTGGTTGTGTCAGGCTGAGAGTTTGTCAGCCTCTGTTTGATTTTGTGTCAATCGCATCATATTCAATACATGAATACTTCGCTCACTGCTCTTGAATTTCAAGATTTATATCTTGCTCTCTAATCCCGGGATGCCGGAATTGTGAAAAATGTGAGCAGGGCAAAAAAACAGTAATAATCTAACGGAATATTTTATGAGTAATCGAATTGCGCTTTTTGCTGAAAAAGAGGACATCGAAAAATTTTTCCAATTTCATACTGATAGAGAGTCGATTTTTGAACCTCATTATAATATTGCACCTGCCCAGCATATCGCTGTCATTTCCAAAGACGATGGGTCAACCGATATAGGCCGTGCCAGATGGGGGCTTGGAAACGAGGATGAAAAGGAATTAAAGCACAATATCGGTATTGAGGAAGCCTCTCAGGGAATCGAAAAAGGAGTATTCAGCAGATGCATCGTACCGGTCAGTGGCTATTACAAATGGAAGAATGTAGGAAAAAGAGCAAATAACCCTTTCTTTATCAGGATGATTGAGGAACCGATTATGGCACTATGCGGTATCTTACAGACGAAATCTGCCGATGACAGCAGGGAGCTGCGCAGTTGTGCGATCATTAATACGGAAGCCAATGCCCTTGTCCAGCCGCTGGACCCGGAAATGCCATTGCAGCTCGACAGGGAATTGTCATTGAAATGGCTGGATGAAAAAACAGACCATAAAAAGGTCATAGAGGATGCAAAGAAGCTTTTTTTACTTACCGATATGTCGGCCATGCGCGTCAGTGCAAAAGTAAATGATCTGTCAGTCAATTCCCCGAAATTGATTCAGCCCCTGCCCAAATAAATAATTGTGAACCTGCTGCGAACCACTTCTCCGCGAATATTCCATGCTGAATTTGCAACCATATTTTCTTGCGCGGCCTGAAAGAACAGTTCACTCACTTTTCTCAAACCCGGACTGCCCGGGACAAATGACATACCCGCATCCCTCATTTCAGACGGCTAGTCTGCATTTCCCCGACCGCTGTCGGGGTACAAAAGATGATCGCTCCGTGGAGAAAACATGAGCTCCGACAACTGTCGGAGTACAAAAAATGAGTCCCGACTGCCATCGAGGTACAAAAAATAAGCCCCGACTGCTGGGGAGATTCGCTCTGCTCTGTGATCACATATAAGAAGTAATAAATGTTATAACCTGTTGAGCTACAATTCGGTACATCTATTTAAGTACCTCGTCAAAAATGACACCCTGTTGTAAGCTTCAAAATTTTACCGTGGGCTGTATTGTAGGACAAGACGGTTATTTATTCAGGTTTCAGCCCTTTTTTGCCTTCTATCTGGTTTTGATAGACGCGGAGGGTCTCGTAGGCAAAACCTATATCGTCCTCTCCGGCAAACCTGTCCAGGATATCCTCCCAGATGACCATGGACGTTTTTCGTCGTTTCCGCGGGTCGCACAAATGCCGGAGTGTCAGCCGAATGCCGTAGCCTGCCACCTCCGAGTAGACAATAGGTGTTAGATATTTGTAGTGTATCAGGTAAGATTGTGATGCTTTCTGCACCTGTTTGTCGGCATCTTTGACAAAATCCTCCAGATGTTCATTGGCGACTTCATCCATAATTTTTTTCGCCTTATTCCAATTGCTCTCAAAGGTTACGGTCAATTCTATCTCATTCCAAATGAATTGAATATCGCGCGTGTAATTGGCAATCGGGGTATCGAATACTTCATGGTTGGGGATGTGCATGACCCGTCCGGTACTCTGATCGGCATGTACCCAGTTGCCAATTTCCAGGATGCTGAACTTAAACAGTCGTATATCGATCACATCCCCGCGGTTATCACCGATCTGGATTCGGTCGCCGACATCAAATGGTTTGCGCCAGATGAGGAAAGCCCACCCTGCCATATCCACCAACGGATCCCGGAGCGCAATCGCAATTCCCGCCGAAAGGAGCCCTAAAAAAGTAGCAAGGGGGGCGATGCCTTCAAACCAAATGCGTCCTATCACTAAAAACCCGATAAAACTCAACGCATAGACCAGGTTTTTCCGCCATTTATAGCGAATAGCGGGATCCTCGGAGCGGCGGTTTACGATTCTGAGGATAATAAACCGCAATAATATCAGAATGAGGATAATAATAGCCGACTCAATAAAATTGGAATAATAGCCGGGCATCTGTTCAAACCATTGAAACCACCTGTCGCTGTATTCCTCTATTTGATTGTCTGTTACCTGGTTGTCTGTCTGAGTATCCAAATCAAAACAATAATTTCAGGGTGAAACGTTAATTAATAAAATGACTTGCAGTAAAAAAAGTGTGTCGACTCTTTTGGGTTAAAGTGTCAATTTGAGTATTTTACCGGTCTTAACAAAACTCTGATTTAAAGTAAACATGCTGTACGGAATTATCATATCAATTATTGTACTGATCAGTGTCCTGCTGATCATTGTCGTTTTGCTGCAACCAGGCCAAAAAGAGGGGTTATCAGGAGGACTTGCAGCTGGAATGATGGGAAGCTCGGGAATGGGTGCGCGCAGAACTGCCGATCTTCTGTCGACAACCACAGCGGTTCTGGCAACCGTTTTTCTGCTTTTGAGTTTGCTTGCCAACTTTGCCATTGATGCCGGAGGCACTCCGGGCAGTGCTGTCCAGCAACAAGGACTCCAGCCGATGGAACAACAGGATTTTCAAGCCCCGGCCGAAACCCAGGCGCCGCTGCCACAACAAAGTGAACCGGTAGAAGATCCGGAAAACTAAGCGCGGCCAGTGTTGCAACCACTAACTTCGTTTAGTGCCAATAATCCTGGTCAGTAAGCAGGTAATGCCTCTAAACCCCTTTCAAAGGGGATATTTTACTGACGATGGCATTATTTTCACTGTACTCATTAACTGGTTACGACACTAACGTTTACCAGAGCAGCAGTTTCAGGCAAAAGACACTACCACCGCTTTTGAGGAATTCGTATGTACTGAATTCATGAACGTGAAAGCCGTGGTCCCGGAGTTTTTTATTTACATCGGTGCTTCCTTGTTGAATCAACACATTTTTCCCGTCAGGACAAACGGCATTTACGGCAAACAACTTTTCAGCTTCATAGCTGGAAGCTTCAATCACATTGTCATACATGCGGTGAATCATCTGCAGCCCCTCGTCACTAAATGCTGAGGGATAAATCAATACACTATCCTCGTTAAGCGAACAGAAGCAGGTATCGAGGTGGTAGAACCGTTCGTCGGTCAACTCCAGGGTAAAGACCGGGACATTGAAAATGTCGGAAATCTGCTCATAAGCATTCCGCGAGGTTCTAAATCCGTAGCCGCCCCACAAAATCTGTCGTTTGTAATGCCAGATACCGTCGCCCATCCCCTCAAAATCATTGACTTTTTGGGGATCGAGATGATAGATTTCATAGCCGTTTTGCCGGAACCACTGCTCGATATAAGGAACTTCCTCCTTGCGCTGTTCCGTATGCATGATACTCATAATGACTTTTCTGTTTTCCTGTTCATCACAGAAAGGCAGGCTCTGATTGGCACAGAATACCATATCGGGCAGATCTCGTTCGCCATCGAGAATAAGCACTTCCAGGCCCAACTCCCGGAAACCGTCTGCCAGATGCTCCCACTCATTTTTGGCCTGTATCGTATCGACAGCCCCGACCTGATTGACCATGTGCGGGTTGATCACATATTTGACATCAAAATAGGTTGGTTTTACCATCAGTACCCGCCTGGGAACCGGCATGGGTTTGACCTCTTCAATGCTGAAATCGATCTGGTCTGCAGATGTATATACATTTGCCATAAGTGCTCTGTATCTGAATAATTGTTGACTATCTAACTAACACATGATTGAATAGAGAGAGTTGACTGAATTTCAGAATTCTCAAAATACGGAAGTGACAACAAATTGTTATTGCTAAAAATTTACTTTTATTCGGCCCGTTGCACTGGTAGATTATGGCCATGCTACTAAATCCGGACATACTAACACAGTTGGCTCCCCTGGAGCTGAAAGCCAGGACGATCATCGAGGGTTTCATATCGGGCCTGCACCGGAGCCCGTACCACGGGTTCAGTGTGGAGTTTGCCGAACACAGGCCTTACAATCCCGGTGACGATTTCAAGCATATCGACTGGAAAGCATACGGAAAAACGGGCAAGTTCTACGTCAAACAATACGAAGAAGAGACCAACCTGAGAGCTCATATCGTGTTGGATGTGAGCAGTTCCATGTACTTCAGCCATTTCGCCGACTGGAGCAAACTTCGTTATGCAATCCATTATGCCGCTTCGCTGATGTACCTGATGAACCGGCAGCGTGATGCATGCGGGCTGGTAACTTTCGACCAGGAAATTGGCCTGAAATATCCACCGAAGTCGTCCTACAACCATTTGAGGTTGTTGTTCGGTGAACTGGAAAAAATCCTGGAACAAGAGGAGGAAAGATCAAAAGAGCAGCGTGAATCCGCTTCGGCGGATGCTCTGCACGAACTGGCCGAACAGTTGAAGCACAGAAGCCTGGTTGTGATTCTCAGTGATCTTTTTGAAAATGTATCGGACCATGACGCATTGATCTCTGCGTTGAAGCATTTGCGGCACCGCAAGCACGAGGTCCTTCTGCTCAACGTTCTGGAACACAAAAGTGAACGGCTGCTTGATTTTCCCGACGGGACTTTCCTTTTCGAGGATATGGAGACCGGATCGGAAGTGGAAGTGGTGCCGGCCCAGCTAAAAGAGAGCTACCGTAAAAAAATCAAGGAGTTCACCTACAAGTTTAAACTCGCCTGTAGCGAATCAAAAATTGATTTCCAGGAAATCGACACTCAAAGCCCGTTCGACCTGGCCCTTCTCGCCTACCTGAACAAGAGGAAACGCCTGGGTTGATTTTCAGTTATCAGTTATCAGTAAACAGTAAGCTGTGTCAGTGCTACAGTGTGTCAGTTGTTTAACTGCAACTGTCAACTGCTACTTCCCCCTGCTACTGCGACTGCTCCCTGCTACTGGCTACTGCTAACTGCAACTTGCCAACTGTTCACTGTTCACTGTTTACTGTTAAGTGACTTTCGATCTTCTCAGTACCCAGTCGAGCAGGCGCGGGAAGAATCGCTTGATGTATACAGCCACCACTTCACGGCCGCCAATATAGATTTCGTTCTTCCTTTTGGCTAACCTGGGCAGCAGTTTTTTGGTGAATTGCTCCGGGGTCATCCCATGCATCTGCCCGGAACCCATCTTACCGAGGATGGACCCGTCGGCAAGCAGGGCGTTCAGGGTTACATTTGTCTTAACAAAACCGGGACAAACCAGGCTGACATCAATATTGTGAACTTTCACTTCCTGCCTAAGTGAATCAAACCACCCGTGAAGGGCATGCTTGGAGGCGGCATAGGTCGAGCGCAGGCGTGTGCCGAATTTACCGACCACACTGCTCATAACTACGATATGCCCCCGTTTCTTTTCCATCATATGAGGGAGCAGCTGGCGCGTCAGATGGATGGTTCCAAAAAAATTAATCTCCATCACATTGCGAATCACTTCCATCTGTGTCTCATGGGCAAGTCCCCGCTGGCTGATTCCGCCGTTGTTGATAAGCATATCAACCTGGCCATACAATTCCAGGGCATGTTCCGTTACATCAGCATGAGAATCGATATCGGTCAGATCGAGCGGCAGTATATGTATATGTGATTTATCACCTTTGCACTGTTCTCTGACTCGGCCAAGTTCTTCGGGACGCCGGGAAGAAAGGATCAGCCGGGCTCCGGCTTCATGGAAGGCATAGGCCATGGCTTCACCTATGCCGGAAGAGGCTCCGGTGATCCAAATTACCTGGTTTTTAAAGGACATGCTTCATGTTTCATTAGTAATTAAACCGCATAAAATATAGTTTTTACAGATTAATATTCAGGCAAAGATCGATATAATTCCGAATCATGGCAGCAAAAAATCGATATACTTCCGGATCCTGTAGCAATCGGAACCGGACACCTGTTTGATTCGGTCCGAGACTCTTATATTAACCTGGTGGTATGACACCCATTCAAGCCTGTCCGGTAAAGGTTTATGCACTGAATGGGTTGTACAACACCGGTATAAATGTTAAATAAAACGGCAAAAGTGGCACCTAAACATACAATATTGCTGGTTGAAGATGAAGTTGAGCCGGCCGAGATGATGGCAAACTTTCTCAGCATGAACAACTATGAAGTTTTGGTTGCTCATGACGGACAGAAAGCGCTGGAGATTATCGAAAATCAGGCGAGCAGCATTCACCTGGCTTTGCTGGATATCATGGTACCCGGTGTGGATGGATGGGAGATTTGCAAAATTATCCGAAACCATCCGGTAATCAGTGATATCCCGGTCATTTTTCTTACGGCAAAAGACCAGGAAAAAGATGAAATTGAAGGCCTGGAGCTGGGGGCCGACGATTATATATCAAAACCGGCAAGCCTTCAGCTGGTGAAAACACGCATTGAATCCCTGCTCCGCCGGAGGAATCCGCAGACCAGCAACTGGATCCAGTATGGCGATATTTACCTGGATACGGAGGGCAAGGAACTCTTCTGTAATAATGATCGCATCGAACTCACATCCACCGAGTACACGATTGCAGAACTGTTTTTTAAAAACCCGAAGAGAGTGTATACACGCCAGGAGATCCTCGAGCAAATATCCGATGATGAACGTTATGTCTTTGACCGTACCGTGGATGTACACATCAAAAATCTGCGGTTAAAAATGGGAGATGCCGCTCGCATTATTAAAACCTACCGGGGGCTGGGGTATGGCCTCAACCGGGAAGCAGTTACATTATGAGTATCCGATCCAAACTGGCATGGACGTTTATATTGCTGCTGATTTTCGGCATCACAGCAATCAGCAGTTACTCCATCCTTTTTATCAGGAATTACCTGCTTGATGAAGGTATCCATCAGATTGAAAGTGATGCGCAATGGCTTGCTATCACCATACAAAATCTGCCGGGCGACGACCGTTTCGAGACCCGGCTTAACGAAACCGCCGTTATTTCGGGATACAGAATTGCCGTCTACGACTCCGATGGCATTCTGTTTGCCTCGGTTCCCTTTGATGATGAGTTTGAAGCTCCGCAATACCTGAATAATACCCTGCACGACACCCTGGACGTACATACCGGAGCTGTTGTCGATAACCGGGCGGAATCGGATTGGCTGGTTGCATACGTTGCTACCCTGGGGGAAGAGAATCCGGTTCGGTATTTACAGATCAGCCAGTTAAAGGATGAGATATACGCCCCCATTCGAACCATACGCTGGATCATCTATACAGGTATGTTTATATCGATTGGCATTGTTTTGCTCGTAAGCATCTGGTTTTCCCGCTATATGTCGAGACCGATACTTCAGCTTGAAGAAACCGCACGGTTGATTGCCGAGGGAGACGTGGACAAAACCCTTCACCTGAACAGGAAAGATGAATTCGGAACACTGGCGGAGTCCCTGAACAGAATGGCCTCGAGGCTCCGGCAGGATAACGAGGAATTGAAACGAATTTACGACAAACAGGGCCAGTTTTTTGCCGATATCACCCATGAACTGCGCAATCCGCTGCATACCATTTCCGGGGCTCTTGAGATGCTTCAGATGGACGATCTGCCGGAAGGAAAACGCAAGCACTACATTGCGACTGCCAGCAAGCAGACCGAACGGATTCACCGGCTGTTTAAAGACCTGGTTACCCTGCAAAGGTATGATTCGGACACTCATTTTCTGGAAAAAAAGGAGTTTAACCTGGCTGGAGTACTTCTGTCGGTCTACGAGCTCTATTACCCGGTTGCACGGGCAAAAGGAATCGAGCTGGACGTACAAACCGATTCCTTTAGCGTATATGGCGATCCCAATAAGATCGAGCAGGTCATTGAAAACCTGGTCTCGAATGCGATTAAATACACCAACAAGGGATCCATTATCATCCGGTCAAAACAAGCAGGCAATCAAATAAAGGTGGAAATAAGTGATACGGGCATCGGTATATCCGAAGAACACCTGGACCGGCTCTTCGACCGGTTTTATCGAACTGACAAAGCACGCTCGCGGGATAAAGGGGGAACCGGGCTGGGCCTGTCGGTCGTTAAAACAATACTGGATGCCCACGGAACTCAAATCAGGGTAGACAGCCGGGTCGGAGAAGGGACCGTTTTTTCCTTCACTTTGCCCCTTGCGAGCCGGGTTCCTGCTTCAACAGATAATTGAATAAATGTCCGGCCAGGATTCCCCCCACGGCAGGAGCCAATACAAAAACAGGCAGGTAGAGATACGATTCTCCGAAATCAAAATAATCGACGGCAGAAGCTGCAATTGTAACAGAAGGGTTGAAGGCACCACCGGAAACCGGCTCACCTATCAACAAAATACCGGCATAAGAAAGTCCGATAGCGACGCCATAGATCCGGTTCTCCTTGAACTGTTCGGTCAGAAACAGCGTCAGATAGAGCATGCAGAGCAACAGCACAAAGATCAGTTCAGCTATGCCATACTGCAGCGGGGTGACAGCAGATGAGGGAACCGTTTGAAAGGCGGAACCTGCCATGTAATAGATCATCAGGCAGCCGGCAAACGCCCCGGTCGTCTGGATGCCGATATACCCCCACATCGTTTTTTGAGGCATATTACCGGTAGCCCAGAATGAAAGGGAAATCGCCGGATTGTAATGAGCCCCGGAAATATGTGCTCCCATATAAATGATTGGTATAATCAGAAGGCCGGACGCAAGAGCATTGCCGGTCATCCCGAGGGCCAGAACCAGGAAAAAACTACCGATCAGTTCGGCAATGTATTTTTTCATAAATGAGAACGTAGTATAGTTAGGTTGCAGGAAACTATTTTATCCTGCATTATACATCCCTAAAGCTCTCGGGATGCATGACTTTAACCATTTGTGTGCCAGTAATTTACACCCAATCAAGCTTACTTATTTTACAGCACTTTGTCAAACGCTGCGAAAAATGAGCCTGGTGAATAATGCAGGTTATGGAATTTTTATGAGCAAATCTAAAGAACGGCAAATATTCCTATTTCTCATAAAAAAGGTTAGCTGTGTCTGATTCTTAACCAAAATATTGTCATTGGCCGTTAATTCCGACTCTTAATAAAAGACATTGTATGGATTAACATGAATGATACGGTGGTGTATAAGCCTGCTGACTATTTCAGAATTAATGCGACATTTTCACTGCTTGCAGAATTATTTAATCCCGACATTGAACCCGTCAGGATCTTTTACTTTGAATAAGGCTCATAAACCTATGTGTTTCCCGTCACATCGAGCATTCGGGGTCGGGATCGACTCCGAAACCTTTCGGAGCAAAAAAATCTCACGACTGTTTTGGGTTTAAGACAAAAAAAACCGGGACCGGTGGCTTATTTGAAACGTGTCTAAATATCATATCGAATCATCTCTTCACGTTCCCTTCATAAAAAAACCGTTTTTTCAGGTTGTGTTGAACTGCAGCTAACAAATGAAACCATGCGTATTGGCGTTGTACTTATGAACCTGGGCGGCCCAACCCATGAAGAGAATGTCAGGGATTTCCTTTACAATCTCTTCAGTGACGAAGATATCATCAAAATGGGGGGCGGAAGAATCCAGAACCTTTTTGCAAAAATTATTGCAAAATTCCGTGCACCCAACGTGGCAAAAGATTACAAGGAAATTAACGGCTGCCCGAAAGGATGTACCGGTAACAATCACTGCCTGAACAAACAGAATAAAGTGGTATCGGAATGCTGCTCACCCATCAACAGTTTGACTGAAGCTCAGCGCAGAGCACTGGCAAAGCATTTCAAAAACCGGTTTCCGGATCATGAATTCAACGTTTACACCTGCATGAGGTATTGGCTTCCGTTTGCCGATACCATTATGGACGATATGGTCGATGATGGCATTACACATACCGTTTTGATGCCGCTCTACCCGCAGTTTTCCTGGACGACAACCGGCAGCAGCTTCCGGGACTGGGAGACTGTACGGAAGGAGAAATTCGGCGACAAGGCCCCATGGAAGGAATTTCATGTTAAGAATTATCACAGAAATGAAGATTACCTGGCCTCGGTCAACGACCGGATCGACCAGGCCCTGGAAGAAATGGATGAAGAGACACGGAATAAGACCCATTTTATCTTCAGCGCACACGGCACGCCCCTGCTGGAGGTAAAAAGCGGCGATCCGTACACGGTAGAGATCAAAGAGACAGTGGAAGCGGTGATGGAGCGCAGGGAGGTGAAAAACTCCTATTGGCTGAGCTTCCAGTCGAGAGTGGGCCCGCAAAAATGGACCCAGCCGAACACGGCAGATCTCGTGCAGCGACACCTGGAATATGGAATTAAAAATTTCCTGATGATTCCGATCGCTTTTGTGACCGATCATATCGAGACCCTGTACGAACTTCAGGTCGAGCTCGTTGAGGAGATGGAAGAAGAAGGGTTCGAATTTGAAAATTATGTTGTGATGGATGGAATTAATGAACACCCTTCTTACATCAAGGCACTGGCTGATGAGGCGCTGCAGATGCTCTCGGGTGTGATTGACATGGACGGCAGAAAAGAGAAACCGGAAGGGACGGAAGAAAAAATATCAACGGTATAGACCGGGATGGTAAATTCAACTTATAACAATTTTACGGTTATCGGGATCAATCACTGGGATGCCCCCGTGGATTTGCGCGAGAAGTTCAGCCTGGATGACCAGAATAAGAAGGCCCTGCTCGATGGCGCCCGCCGGGAAGGCATCGACAGCCTGTTTGTGGTCTCCACCTGCAACCGGACAGAGATTGTTGCCCAAAACACAACCCCTCACGAGCTGATCCGGCTGCTGACGACCTACTCCAACGGCTCGCTGGATGAGTTTCACAAATACGGCTTTGAGCACGAAGGATACCGGGCGGCAGAGCACCTATTTAAAGTGGCGACCGGACTGGATTCGCAGATTCTCGGGGACCTGCAGATCATCAAACAGGTCAAGGAGGGCTATGAACTCTCCTCGGCCGTAGGGATGGTCGACGGGCAGATGCACCGGCTGATGCAGCATGTTTTCCGGGCTCACAAGCGCTCGCGCAACGAGACCTCACTGGGCAACGGGGCGGCAACGGTTGCCTACGCGGCCGTCAAGTTTGCCAGCCGGACCTTCGATAACCTTCTCAATAAAAACATCCTGCTGGTCGGGACCGGGAAAATCGGCAAGGTCACCTGCAAGAACCTGGTGAACCTGGGCGCAAGCAAGCTCACTCTGATCAATCGCACCCGCGACCGCGCCGAATTTGTCGCCGGCCGGTTCAACCTGGAGGTGGCCGACATGGAGCACCTGCCGGAGCAGATTGCCGCCGCCGACCTGGTGATCGTGGCCACCGGGGCAAGCGACCCGGTGATTACCATGGATCATATGGAAGCCTCTGTTAAAAGTCCGAAATTCAAGGTGATGCTCGACCTTTCGGTGCCGCGCAACATCGACCCGGACGTTGGGGCCCTGCACTTCGTGGATGTGGCCAATATGGATATGCTCAGCGATGTAACCGATGAGGCCTACCGGCGGCGTGAAAAAGAGGTACCCCGAGTTAAAAAGATTATTGAAGAGGAACTGGGCCAGTTCGGGGAGTGGCTGCGCGAGCAGCGGGTGGTTCCGACAATCAAAGCCCTGATTGAGAAACTCGATACAATCCGCGATGATGAGATGGATTTTTTCCGTCATAAAATATCCGGGGCTGATGTCGAGAAAGTCGAGAACCTGACCCGGAGAATTGTCAATAAAATCGCTGCCTACAGCATCGAACATCTTCGCGATCACCACCAATCCGATGAGGTGACCAAAGTGGTGGAAGATATGTTCAAACTGAAGGCCGGAAAGTTGGATGAGTAGTACACTGCGGATCGGTACGAGAGACAGCAAGCTGGCCACCTGGCAGGCTGAACATGTGTCGGGCAAGCTGCGCGGCCTTGGCATTGATACGGAACTCGTGTTTGTAAAATCCGAGGGTGATCTCGACCTGAACACGCCGCTGACTGAAATGGGTGGCAAAGGGGTCTTTACCAAAGCTCTCGACGATGCCTTGCTGAATGACGAAATCGATCTGGCCGTTCACTCCTTTAAGGATCTGCCCACAGAAAATCCCCTTCCGCTGAAAGTAGCTGCCGTGCTCGAGCGCGAGGATCCCCGCGATTCCCTGGTCGCTCCCCGTGGAACCGGCTTTCTGGATGATGCATCCGTGAAAGCGGTCATCGCTACCAGCAGCAACCGCCGCAGGGCCCAGTGGCTTCACCGTTACCCCGGCCATGAGATCACCAATATACGCGGCAATGTGCAAACACGGCTTCGGAAAGTCGATGAAAACGGCTGGGAGGGAGCAATTTTTGCCGCGGCCGGCCTGAAGCGGATCAACCTTGACCATCATATCGCTGAATACCTGGACTGGATGGTTCCCGCCCCGGCCCAGGGAGCCGTTGCCGTGATGATCCGGGAAAAGGATATAGAGCTTGAAAAGAAAATATCGCAGATTGAACATGCCGAGTCGGCCCTCTGCACCGGCATCGAGCGGGAATTGTTGAACAAAATGGAGGCCGGGTGCAGCGCACCGGTCGGCGCTTTCGCCTGGATTGAAAAAGGGGTGCTGATTCTGCATGCCGTTGCCCTCACCCTCGACGGATCCCTGCAGTACGATGTGGAGCTGACAGCGCCGGTTGACAAAGCGCAAGGCCTGGGGATCAAGGCCGCACAAACGTTGTTGGATAAAGGAGCCGATTCGGTTATTGACGAGATTAGTCGTGAGTCGTGAGTCTTGAGTGAGTCATTTCCCCTTGAGGGGAAACGGCGGAGCGAAGCGACGCCATGGGGTGTTCGATGATATTGGCACTGGACCATAAAGATTCTCATGACTCATGACTAACTTCTCATGACTAAAAATATGACCCGAACAACCCATAAAAACATCCTTGTTACCCGTCCTCTTTCGGAGGAGCAGGTGGAGTATGCGCGCCGGCTGGGGCTGAATCCGCTGGTTGCTCCGGCGCTTAGGGTGGAATTTCCCCGGAACTGGAACAAGGTATTGAAAAAGCTGGATCAGTATCCGGAAGCAGCCTGGGTGTTTACAAGCCGGAACGGCGTAGAGGCGCTGGGCAGGATTCTGGACAAAGGTGGAGTTCAGCAACATCCCGGCTCTCGGGAATACGGGTTGCAGAATATTCCTGATGTTTATGCAGTGGGTAAAAAAACAGCCGATGCCCTCGAGGAACTGGGTGTAGAAGCACTCTTTCCCGAACAACAGGATGCCGCTGGACTGGCAAAGCTGATTATCGGCAGGTACAATAAAGACAGATTCAATCAATCAGAAACATTGCAATCAAAATCAGCCGGATCTGAATCAACCGGGACAGAGGCAGAGGCAGAGTTCCCGCATCCAGAGCAAGCATCGAGACCTGTGTTCCCGAGAGCCGGGCTATCGCTGCGCTCCATCTGCATACATTGGTGTGGCAACCGCCGCCGCGATGAACTTGGCCGTGAACTGAAAGAGGCCGGTTTCGAATATGTCGACCTGGAGGTTTATCAAACCGAATTAAACGCGATTCCGCTGCCGGACGAAATGCCCGATGCGATCCTGTTTTTCAGTCCGAGCGCTGTGGAGGCGTTCCGTAAAAGTGATGGATTCAAACGGCCGCTGCCGGAACTCTTTGCCATCGGCAACACCACCGGGGAGGCGCTGAGCCTGGAGTCGGGGCAGAATGTGCATATTCCGGCTGAGCCGTCAACCGAAGCCTTGTTGGAATTGATAGCGGAGATTTTTAATGAATAACTATAGAATCCAGGAGTCAGAAATCAGAATTATAAGTCCACTCTTGAGAGGTGAGATCTGAAAGCAAACAGACGAAGCCTGATATGCTGAACGAGTGAACCTGCTACAGAGGGGTGTAGCCATTCTGAATTCTGACTACTGACTTCTGTATTTCTCAAAGTAAATATTCTAATTCATTACAGAACCAAATTATGAACAACGATTTCCCCCAATTAAAAAACGACCTTTTCCTTCGTGCTCTGCGTGGTGAAGAGGTGGAACGTCCGCCGGTCTGGATGATGCGGCAGGCCGGACGGTATCTGCCCCAGTATATGGTGCTTCGAAAGAAATACACCTTTTTTGAACGGGTCGAAACCCCGGAACTGGCCTGCGAGATCACCCTTCAGCCGATCGATGAGCTGGAGCCGGATGCCGCCATCATTTTTTCCGATATCCTGACGGTTCCTCAGGCCCTGGGAATCGATGTGCAGATGATCCAGGGGAAAGGCCCGGTGATGGGCAATCCGATCAAAACCGTAGATGATGCCTTCAGCATTCTGGCCGAAGATGTGCCGGGTAAATTGAGCCATGTGATGGAGGCGATCACCCTGACCCGGCAGGAGCTCAACGGGCGGGTTCCGCTGATCGGGTTTGCCGGGGCTCCGTGGACCCTGTTTTGCTATATGGTGCAGGGAGAAGGGTCGAAAGACTTCAACAAGGCGAAAGCGTTTTTGTACCAGCACCCGGAGGCATCGCGCCATGTAATTCGTGAACTCACCACCGCCACGATCGACTACCTGCAGGCACAGGTGGAGGCCGGAGCCCAGGCGGTGCAGCTGTTCGACTCGTGGGCGGGACTATTGAGTCCGGAAGACTTTAATGAATGGGCAATGCCTTCGCTTCTGGAGATCAGCAGTGCGATCAAAGATGTACCTGTGATCCTATTTGCCAAAGGCGCCTGGTACGCCCTGGAGCGGCTTAGCTTTAAAAGCAATGCAGCGGCGTTGGGGATCGATTGGACCATCACACCGGAATATGCCCGAGAGAAAACACGCAATGAGATCACCCTTCAGGGTAATTTCGATCCCAGCCGCCTGCTGGCCCCGATCCCGGAGATCGAAAAGCAAACCCGCCGGATGATCGACCGCTTCGGCACGCGCCGCTACATCGCCAACCTGGGCCACGGCATTTTGCCGCACGTGCCGGTCGATCACGCCCGGGCGTTTGTGGATACGGTGAAGGAGTATGGAACGTGAATTCCAGAACACCCCTCAGGATGTAACGCTGAACGCGCCACATCCATCTCCCCTTCGAGGGGAGATAAATAATGTGCGTTCAGCACATTGTTTTGAGGGGTGTTCAGAGAACTGCCTGTGCACTAAAAATTGGAGGAAAACACAACAAAACCTCACAAAGGAAAGAAAACTGAGCCATGACCCATGACTAACTCCACTCTTAAAA
The DNA here is from genome assembly GCA_007118695.1 of Balneolaceae bacterium. Classification (GTDB taxonomy): domain Bacteria; phylum Bacteroidota; class Rhodothermia; order Balneolales; family Balneolaceae; genus SKRC01. The sequence continues at coordinate 29,762 of SKRC01000196.1, forward strand.
ACCGCTTCACCGATTACATCCATAACCTCCAGGATGAGATCTGCCGGGCCCTGGTAGAGCTGGATGGTAAGGCCGGCTTCAGAGAGGACCTCTGGGACAGAGATGGCGGAGGCGGTGGTCGCACCCGTGTGATTGAAAAAGGGGACGTTTTCGAAAAAGGAGGTGTGAACGTTTCCACGGTTTACGGCGAGTTGCCGGATCCCATTAAAACACATTTCAATGTGGATAAAGGCTGGTTTTATGCAGCCGGCATCTCGCTGGTTCTTCATCCGGAAAACCCGATGGTCCCGACGGTGCACGCCAATTTCCGGTTCTTTGAACTGTATGAAGATCCACAAATGCAGCAGTCGGCCGACCGCTGGTTCGGTGGCGGGGCGGATTTAACGCCTTACTATCTGTGGGATGAAGACGCCGTTCACTTTCACCGGGTATTGAAAGAGGCATGTGATCGGCATGGTGAAGACCTTTACCCCCGGTTCAAAAAGGAGTGTGACGAGTACTTTTACAACGCCCACAGGGGGGAAGCCCGGGGAATCGGCGGGATCTTTTTCGACTATTTGCGGGGCGATGAAAACAGATCAGATGAAGATTGGTACGCCTTTACCACCGATGCCGGAAGCGTCTTTCTCGACTCTTACCTGCCGATTGTCCGCCGCCGGATGAGCGAACCCTATAATCGCTCCCAACGCTACTGGCAGGAGATCCGTCGCGGGCGTTACGTAGAGTTTAACCTGATTCACGATCGCGGCACACTGTTCGGTCTCAAAACCAAAGGCCGCATCGAGTCCATTTTCATGAGTCTGCCTCCCAGAGTGCGCTGGGATTACAACCATCAACCGAAATCCGGAACCCGGGAAGCTTATGTGCTGGAACGGCTGAAAAAGCCGGTTGAGTGGGTTTGAAATTTAGAATTCTCCATTTCAATCCCTCCACCGAAATCAGTAGTTTCCTTCAAAAACCTGAAAACAATGTCTAACACAGGCTTCTTCCCATACACTCGAGGCCGGCGCTTGCGTCAAAGCGAAAACATCCGCCGGATGGCGGCCGAGCACCATCTGCATCCGGAGGATTTCATCGCCCCGCTCTTTATCAAGGAAGGCAAAAATCAAAAAGAGGAGATCCCCTCCATGCCGGACTATTACCGGTATACGCCCGATTTGCTGCTAAAGGAGGTGGAAGAGATCGTCTCGCTCGGAATCCCGTCGGTGCTGCTTTTTGTGAAAGTCCCGGAAGCGAAGAAAGACAATGAAGGCACCGAAGCCCTCAATCCGAAAGGATTGATGCAGAAGTCGGTCCGGGCCATCAAAAAAGAGTTTCCCGGGCTGGCGGTGATGACTGATGTGGCACTGGACCCCTATTCAAGTTATGGCCATGACGGGATCGTCATTGATGGTGAGATTATCAATGACGAATCGGTAGACCTGTTGGCCAAAATGGCAGTCAGCCATGCCGAAGCAGGCGCCGATTTTGTCGCTCCATCCGATATGATGGACGGCCGGGTCGGGACGATGCGAAACGCACTGGAACGGGAAGGCTTCCGCCATACCGGCATCATGTCGTACAGCGCCAAATACGCCTCGGTCTTTTACGGGCCGTTCCGCGATGCCCTCGACTCGGCTCCCGGTTTCGGCGATAAAAAGACGTACCAGATGAACCCCCCGAACGTTAAAGAAGCGGTTCGTGAAGCGCTGCTGGACGAACGTCAGGGGGCCGATATTGTTATGGTTAAACCGGGCCTGCCGTATCTGGATGTGGTCCGGGCTGTCAGCGAGGCGGTATCCGTACCGGTATCGGTCTACAATGTGTCGGGAGAATACGCCATGATCAAGGCGGCGGCTGCCAACGGCTGGCTCGACGAAGAACAGGCAATGGCTGAGGCCCTGATTGCGTTCAAAAGAGCCGGCGCGGATCTGATTGCCACCTATTTTGCAAAGGATATGGCACGGTTATTGTAGGTATGATAGGTATAGGAAGGGTTCAGGTTCAGAGATGATGAACCTGCCGAAGTGCCCCGGGTATTCGGGGCTGTAGGTACTGTTTGTTTTGATGAACTTAAGTATTGTCTGAACATTTGCCAGTTGTGAAATAATATTGGCCTCTTATGTACTTCGAGAGCAAGTTTTTATCAAAAAAAGAGAAAATAAGCGGCTTAATTTGCAACAGAGATCCATTTTGGCATCACTTTCAGAAAAATTCAGACAATACTGGATGAACATAGGTACTTGATGATCAAGGACAGATGGTTTTATGATTTTCACTTTTAGAACGAATTCCACACTGTGCCGGGCGCCGGACGTATCTACCAAGCTTTCACCGGCCAGGGCGATGGAGATTTTTTTTTACAAGAATTAAACGAGTATTTTAAAACAACAAAACAACAAATAAATTAAACTGAATTACTGAGATGAAAAGAGTTGCATTATTTCTTGCTACCAACCTGGCAATTATCGTCGTTGCCGGAATCATGATGAACTTACTTGGGGTCGGTTCGTTCTTGGATGAAACCGGTACAGGTCTGAATCTCCAGGCCCTGCTGGTGTTCTGTTTTATATTCGGAATGGCCGGGTCCTTTATTTCCCTGCTGTTGTCGAAAAAAATTGTGAAATGGACCATGAAGCCGCGCATGATCGACAAGCCGCGTAATTCGCAGGAAGAGTGGCTGGTCCGTACCGTTGAGAAGCAGGCCAAGGAAGCCGGCATCGGAATGCCGGAAGTCGGCATATTTCCCGCGCCACAGGCAAATGCATTTGCAACCGGATGGAATCGGAATAAAGCCCTTGTCGCCGTCAGCGAAGGCATGCTTCAGCGCTTTACCAGGGATGAAGTAGAGGCGGTGATGGGCCACGAAGTGGGGCACGTGGCAAACGGCGATATGATCACTCTTGCGCTGATCCAGGGTGTCGTCAATACCTTTGTCATGTTCTTTGCCCGCATTATTGGCTTCACCGTTGACAAAGTAGTGTTCAGAAACGAGCAGGGAGTTGGAATCGGCTATTTTATCACTACGATCATTGCCGAAATTTTCCTGGCCATCCTGGCCTCAACCATCGTCTTCTGGTTCTCGCGCAGAAGGGAGTTTTATGCCGATGAAGCGGGAGCACGGCTTGGATCCCGCCTCGGTATGATCAACGCTCTTGAGCGATTGAAAAGAGATGCCCAGCAGCCGAGCCCGCTGCCAGAATCGATGCAGGCTTTCGGTATCACCGGCGGCAAAAAATCAGGATGGAAAAAACTGTTTATGACCCATCCCCCGCTCGATGAGCGGATTGCCGCACTGCAGAATATGTCGGATTGAGGAGTATCGAGTACTTGGTAGTGAGTATTGAGTGTGGATACCCAAGATCAATACTTGCTACTGAGTTTCAGTATGCTATTTCTGTTGAAGTCATTGTAAAAAATCAGTCTCTTTCAGGAATATAATATTCAATGCACTAATTTCATGAATGTTGTTTGGATATAACTCTTTCAAAATAGGTAGTGACTTTATCATTCAAACCAATTTTTAGCACTAAAATCTCACTACTCAATACTCACTACTCATTACTAAAAAACCATGCTCTCAAAAAGCCAGAAGCTGTTCGAACGTGCGCAATCTTTCATTCCCGGTGGAGTGAATTCCCCTGCCCGGGCTTTTAAATCGGTAGGCGGAACACCCGTTTTTTTCGAAAAAGCGAAAGGTTCACTGATTACCGATGCCGATGGTAATGAGTATATCGATTTCGTCGGTTCCTGGGGCCCTATGATCATGGGGCATGCACACCCTGCCGTTATCAAAGCCGTGCAGGACGCCTCGTTCAACTCGACCTCTTTTGGCGCCCCGACCGAAGTTGAAATCAATATGGCCGAGCTAGTCCAGACGATGGTCCCCAATGTGGAGAAAGTCCGCATGGTGAATTCCGGCACCGAAGCGTGTATGAGTGCCGTTCGCGTAGCCCGCGGGTACACCGGGAAGGAAAAAATCATCAAGTTCGAAGGCAACTACCACGGACATGCCGACACCTTTCTGATTAAGGCCGGCAGCGGTGCCCTGACGCTCGGCTCCCCGAGCAGTCCCGGTGTAACGGAAGGTACGGCCAAAGATACCCTGGTGGCCGATTATAACAACCTCAACAGTGTGGAGAAACTTTTAGAGAAGAATAAGGATGAAGTTGCGGCCATCATCCTGGAACCTGTCGCCGGAAATATGGGATGCATCCCGCCTGTGGAAGGATTCCTGGAAGGCCTGCGAGAATTGTGCGACAAGCATGAGGCTGTTTTGATTTTTGATGAGGTGATGACCGGGTTCAGGCTGTCGCGCGGTGGTGCCCAGGAACGATACGATGTCTGGGCGGACCTGGTGACATTCGGAAAAATTATCGGCGGAGGTTTACCGGTAGGTGCATTCGGCGGCAGGAAAGATGTGATGGCCGTGGTAGCTCCCGAAGGCCCTGTTTACCAGGCAGGCACGTTGTCGGGCAACCCGCTGGCCATGCACGCCGGGTTTACCCAGTTAAGCCTGCTCGAACGCCATCCGGAATACTATGTTGACCTTGAAGAAAAATCGGAATATCTGGCAAAACGGCTAAGAGCCGTGTTAAATCAGCATGGGGTGGATCATCATATCAACCGGGTTGGGTCGATGGTCAGTATTTTCTTTACCGATGCCGTCGTAACCGATTTCAACACGGCCAACCAGACCGACCAGTCTATTTTCCGTCTCTTTTTTCACGAAATGCTCAAACATGGGATCTATTTGCCCCCTTCCCCATTCGAGAGCTGGTTCCTGGCCACAACACATACCCATGAGATGCTTGACAAAACCATTCTCGCCGCCGATGAAGCCCTCGGTGTCGTCAAATTAAAGATGGATTCCTGAGTACGCAGGTTGCAAAATGAGACTTTGCGTAGTGTATACACGGAAGATTGTATAAATCCCCTCTTCACATTGGAAGTAGTCCAGGAGGTAGATTTGGCTCATAGTCAGAAGTCAGAACTCAGTAGTCAGGACTTGATGATGAACTCACGACTCAGGACTCAGGACTACTCACATACTCACTACTCACTACTAAAATTCATGAAAAGTTTACTTTAGCGGCTTATCTTCTCGCTGCATGAAAAAATCTGCTCTCGCAACTGTTTTCCTGGTAGTGGTCATCGACCTGATGGGGTTTGGTATTGTCCTGCCATTGCTGCCTTTCTACGCCCAGGAGTTTAAAGCTTCAGCGGTGACGATCGGGCTGCTCTATAGCGTATACTCCTTTATGCAGCTCATTTTTTCCCCTATCTGGGGGAGCCTGTCCGACCGGATCGGACGGCGGCCCATTATGCTGCTCAGCACATTCGGAGCAGTCATAGCCTATATCATCTTCGGGCTGGCTGAAACGCTGTTCGTCCTCTTTCTCTCGCGTGTGGTAGCCGGAATCATGGGCGGAAATATCTCCACAGCACAAGCCTATATCGCCGATGTAACCACTACTGCCGATCGCGCCAAGGGGATGGGGCTGATTGGCGCCGCTTTCGGTATCGGGTTTGTGGTTGGACCGGCCACGGCCACCCTTCTGATTCACGAGTCCTTCCACAACTTTGTTGCCAACATCGGAATGGCCGATTTTGCCGACTGGATGCGGACCAACAAGTACGCTCTGCCCGGTTTCTTTGCCGCCTTTCTCTCCTTCTGCAGTTTTCTGATGGTTTATTTCAGGCTTGAAGAGACGGTGGATACCAGCAAAGAGCGCCCCCCGGCCACCGTTCGCCGGCCGAGCGTCTTCTCTCCTACCTTCTGGCGGCGGCTGTCGGTTCAAAAAGGACAGAACGCACGCGGTTTTCTAATTCCGCTGGTGATCGGATTTTTCCTTCTCTCCTTTGGAGAGTCCAGTCTCTACAGTGCATTTCCGCTTTTTGCCGAGGCAGAATTGTCGATGTCGGCCGAAGAGGTAGGCATTCAATTCTTTTATATCGGCATCATTGTGGTGATTGTGCAGGGATTTCTGATCAAACCGCTCACAAACCGCTTCAGCGAGGAGAAACTCTTTATAACAGGCAATGTGTTGATGGTAGCCGGCCTGGCCATGATTCCACTGGCCACATCCATGCTCACCCTCGCCCTTTACCTGGGCCTGATGGCTCTCGGCAAAAGCCTCAATACACCCACCATTACCAGCCTGATTTCCCAGGAGGCCGATGAAGAACATGTTGGCGCCGTAATGGGGACTGCACAGGGGCTTTCCGGACTCGGCCGCATGATCGGCCCCACATGGGGCGGGGCACTCTTTGCGATCTATTTCGGTGTTCCTTTTGTCGCCACGGCCCTTGTCGTTGCTGCAACCATCTGGATTGGCTGGCGGTTGTTAGGTAGTAGTGAGTAGTGAGATATGAGTAGTGAGAAAAAAGTGAAAAGTGAGTTCAACCTGCTACATTTGAGTGGGGAGTTCGTGGAGGCTTTGTCAATCATATTTGTCCACGAACACCCCTCAAATTAAAGTGCTGAACGCACTTTAATTCTCTCCCCTCGCAGGGGAGATTTCACAAAATACTTATATCTCACTTCTCACAGACAATACTCACTACTCACTACTCAAGACTACAAGAAGTTTGCCTTTTATTCCATTCTTCGGTTATTTAAGCCCCAATAAACCGCTGCATAACAACTAACCAGTTCTGAATTTACCATGTCCGCTACTTTTCTGATTGGCCTGACCGTTTTAAGCATTATCGTTCTGCTTTTGTTAATCATTGTATTCCGGATGCAGGCGTTTATTGCCCTGTTGCTGGTCAGCCTCATAGCTGCTGTAATCGGAGGCGTTCCGGTCGGTGATGTAATCGATACGGTTCAGGATGGCATGGGAAGTACTCTTGGGTATATTGCGGTAGTAATCGGCATCGGTACCATGATCGGGGAGATGCTCCAGGTATCGGGCGGGGCCAAACAGATTGCAAACACGATCATTAAAGGGTTCGGAGAAAAAAAAGCTCCCTGGGCACTCTCCCTGATAGGCCTGATTGTAGCGATTCCGGTTTTCTTTGAAGTGGCATTGATCCTGTTCATTCCACTGGTTTATGATATCACGCGCCGGACCGGCAAGTCGCTGCTCGTCTATGGCATCCCCCTGGCGGGTGGAATCGCTGTTGCCCATGCTTTTATTCCTCCCACGCCCGGGCCGGTTGCTGTAGCTGCACTGATCGGTGCCGACCTGGGATGGGTCATATTCATCGGCCTGGTCGCCGGAATACCGTCCGCAATAGTCGGCGGGGTTTACTTTGGCCGGTATATCGGCAGCCGGATCAGAATTGAAGTGCCTGAGTATATGATCCCCGAAGTACCGGGGGAAGATGAAGGAATTGAACGCAGAAAACCGGGTTTTTGGCTGGCGATTACTGTCATTATCGTTCCGCTCGCTTTGATTCTGACGAATACCGCTTCAAATGTCTGGCTGGGTGAAGAACATCAGATCAGCCAATGGATGTCGTTTATCGGCCATCCGTTTACCGCACTGCTGATCTCCATCTTGATGGCGTTCTATTTTCTCGGCACCCGGCTGGGGTTTACACGCGAAGAAGTGCAGCGCGTGGCAACCAAGTCGATGGAACCGGTGGGGATGATCATCCTGCTGACCGGTGCCGGCGGAGTGTTTGGGAAGGTACTGGTGGAAACCGGTGTCGGGGATGTGCTCGTAGATATCATGAGCCAGACCAATCTTCCGGTCGTTCTTTTTGCCTTCCTGGTAGCTACGGTGATCCGGGTCTCGCAGGGTTCGGCAACTGTTGCCATGGTTACAGCGGCAGGCCTGATGGCTCCGATTGTCAATACCGGCGACTTCTCCGCTCCCCTGATCGGGGCTATTACCATCGCCATCGCCTGCGGGGCGACGGTACTCTCACACGTAAACGACTCCGGATTCTGGCTGGTGAAAGAATTTATGGGTATGACCGAGAAACAAACGCTACTTTCCTGGACCATCATGGAAACCATCATCGGAGTAACGGGTTTGATCGTTGTACTCATACTCAGTCTCTTCCTGTAAGAAACAGAAGTTTTACTGATCGTAGCAGAAAGCCGGCATGCGGATGATTTATCGCACTTCATGGATTTGACTGCCGGAGTAGTCACTATGCGAATTTAATAATCGCGACATTAGCAATTGATTTACCATCTCAGTGACAGGCATCCGAGACCGCCGTCGAGTTTCAGGTATTCCGAGAAGGGAACTTCAGTGACCGGGTATCCCAGGGCCTCAATCTTCTCTTTGGTCTCAGGTATGCCTTCGATGACAAGCACCCTTCCGTTTATCCAGAGGCAGTTGGCCTTTTCAACCTCAATTTTATCAAACGATTCAAATTCCGGGTGCCCGGCAAATGGCCCGGTCACAACCAGGTGGTTGTTGTCCAGGTACGTGAGGCCTGTTTTCAGGTGCAGAATATCTTTCACCTGTATCACAGAACCACTCATGCCATATTTCTGCACTGTCTGAATCAACTGATAAACCCCTTCCCGGTTTGTGCGCCCCGACAGGCCGATAAAACAGTGACGGCCGACAGTCATCACGTCTCCTCCCTCCAGTGTGCCGGGAGCCGAAATCCGTTCAATGGCTTCGTTGGGAAAAAAACGGGTCAGTGCATCATGCATTCCTGCGGTTTCTCCCTGACGGGATTTGGCCCCCGGATTAGTA
>SKRC01000209.1 GCA_007118695.1 Balneolaceae bacterium
CTATACCACCGCGATTTTGCTGATATACGCCAGCGTTTTCCGGACCTGCTGGAAAACTGGGTGCTTCATGCCAAGATCCTGGATTCGCCAACGGTAGCCGCCACGGATGCATCACTGGTCAGAAATATGATTGTTCTGGGATCGGCGGTACTGGCCCTGTTTGGTGCCCTGTTGTTTATGTTTATTACCTCAAAACGGGAACGGGAATTGTCACAGCGGCAGGCAAGTTTTCTGGCTAATGTCACTCATGAACTTAAAACCCCGCTTTCCGCCATGCAGGCTGCCGGAGAAAACCTGTCTGATGGCCGTGTCACGGATTCGGGCCGGATAAAATCCTATGGTAATCATATTTACAGTGAAACCATTCGGCTCGGGAAAATGATTGAAAAGCTTCTCGATGTTGCCCGGATCGACTCCGGTCAGACGAGTGTTCAGCTTACCCCGCAAAAACTTCAATCACTGGTAGAAGAGTATTACGAATCGCATTACAGCTTTGTTACCGAGAAGGGTTTTACGTTTAAACTTGATATTGAGCCAAACCTTCCACAGGTGTTGGTAGATCCGGATCATTTTGAAGCGATCATTAACAACCTGGTGGACAATGCCCTCAAATACAGTTTTGATCAGAAATTGATCACCCTGACCGTAAAAAAAATGAATGGCGGCATCGGGCTGATGGTTTCCGACCGGGGTATTGGTATCCCCAAAAATTCTCAGAAAAAGATTTTCGAAAAATTTTACCGGCTGGAAGACAGTATGACCGCCAAAACCAAAGGGCACGGACTTGGGCTTTCAATCGTTAAAAGTCTGGTGGAACTCAACAATGGCAGCATCCGAATAGAAAGCACCGTGAACGAGGGGACATCAATTTATGTTATATTTCCTGTTTACGAAACAAATAATAATATGCAACAAGAAACGGAAATCCATTACGAATCCGTGAAAAAAGAATTGCAAACAACTAACTATGTCAAACAATAATCAGAAAAAAATAATCATTGTTGAAGATGAACCAAGTTTGATATTCACTCTTCGGGACACCCTGGAAAATGAAGGTTATGAAGTGCACATCGTAGAGGAAGGTTCGACCGCTGTTGATAAGGTTCAAAATATAGACCCGGATTTGATGCTTTTGGATTTGATGCTTCCCGGAAAAAGCGGGTATGATATATGCAAGGAAGTACGGGAGTTGAAATACACCTTCCCGATCATCATGCTGACGGCCAGGGATCAGGAGATTGACAAGGTTACCGGTTTGAATATCGGGGCTGATGATTATATGACAAAGCCATTTGGCGTCAAAGAGTTGCTTGCCCGGATCAATGCCCGTCTTCGCAGAGCCACTACCTATACCAAAACCGGACCGATTGATAATCTTACCCTTGGCCCGGCCGAACTCAACCTGAAAGAATCGTACGTCAATAAGCCCGGTGAAGAGCCAATTCAGCTTACCACCCGTGAGGTTGAACTGATCCGCTACCTGGTTTCGCGGACCAACGAGCCGATTTCAAGGGATGAATTGCTGGAGAAAGTCTGGCGTTACGAACACAGCACCAATACGCGGACGGTCGATGTTCACATTTCCAAGCTACGGGCAAAAATCGAGATCAACCCGGATGACCCCAAGTACCTGGTAACGCTCCATGGTGTTGGGTATATGCTGAAGGTGGATTAACAATCGCGGCCAGCACCCACTACTCAAATTTCCGGAAGCAAACCTGGGGCTGATCCTGGACAAATTTGGTGCAATTCATAGGTAAATCGATGGCAAAAATGTTCCTGATGGAAGAGGATATCAATCAGCTGGGGGAGGTGATCATGCCAACCAACAGAGGGGTGATCACATCAACCAACAAAGCCTGACCTTTAATGGTTGACCTTACTATGGGCCTGTTTGACCGCCTTGTTTTCTGGATCATGTTTGAGCTTACTTATTGATCAATTCCATTTCTTTGATTTGTTCGGTAAAACGGATAAACCCCTCCGCCTGTAAGGCGAGACGTTCCTGCTTCCCTTCATCCGTGAGTCTTTCCTCTTCATCAAATGCTTTCTTGACACGCGGTATAAACACCCGTTCCGGGTAGATATGGGCTTTTCTGTAGGCTGCAATGGCCTGTATTTGCTCCACCGGCCGCAGAGCGCCAAAATAACCGGCTGCTTCGCCGATAAAACAAAGGGGGTATTTTTCAAATGATTCCGGAAAAGGCAGGTAATCGACAAACAGTTTGAGAATTCCCGGGAAACCACCGTTGTATTCAGGAACCACAAACACCAGTCCGTCGCCACTCAGCACTTGTTCGTTGAATTTCTGAACCGATGGAATTTCCTGGCCATAACGGCCGCCGGCAACATCTTTAAGGGGAAAATCTTCAAGAGAGATGACATCCGATTTTACGCCATACTCTCTGTACAGGTCAACGGCATGATTGGCCACTTTCAGGGCATTGGATTCCGGGCGATCGGTGCCGGATAGAATATTAATATGAGTCATCTATTTTTTTTCTGATTATTGGTTATGACTAAGGGGTATAACCAAAAAGCGATCGATTTCATTTCAAAAAACCCCGTTTCAATCAATAATTAACTACTGACAACCGATTTCAAATTTTATACATTTAGGATTGTTATTAATGTTTATCGATCAAATTAAAATAAATACTCATCATGTCTACGTTTCTTGTCGCAGCCGTACAGATGAATAGCCAGCCGGACCTGGCTCACAACATGAACCAAGCGTATGACTTGATCAAGAAATCGGCTGCAGAAGGCGCCAAATTTATTGCACTGCCGGAAAATTTCGCATTTTTGGGAGATGAAAAGGCTCGTCTTGAGCAGGCTGGCACAATTTCCGATACTGTTGCAGAGTCATTGCCGGCGTGGGCGAAGGAATTCAATATCCATCTCCTTGGCGGCGGATACCCGGTAAAAACCGACAATGGCAAGATGTATAACCGGGCAGTTCTGGTAAATCCCGGCGGAAAATTTGTTGCCTCTTACGACAAGATCCACCTGTTCGATGTTGAACTGTCCCAAACGGAACACTATCGTGAATCCGATGTGGTTCAGGGCGGGGCAAGGGTAGCCGTTATTTATGATATCGAAGGCCTGGCGCGTATCGGCCTGTCGATCTGTTACGATGTACGCTTTCCGGAACTTTACCGGAAGCTTGCCGATGCCGGGGCTGAACTGTTATGCATACCATCGGCTTTTACCCGGCCGACCGGGAAAGCGCACTGGGAAATTCTATTGCGCAGCAGGGCGATCGAAAACAGCTGCTACGTAATTGCCCCCGCCCAGACTGGAAAACACGGTAAGAAACGGGAAACTTATGGGCATTCCCTGATTGTGGATCCCTGGGGCACTGTCCTGGCCAATGCCGGTACTGAACCGGGATTTGTTATCGCTGAATTTGACCATGAAACACTAAATGATGTCCGCAGGAAATTACCTTCCCTGAAACACAGGGTTCTTTGATCAGTGTGTCAATGATCAGTGGGTCAATGATCAGTGGGTCAGTGGGTCAGTGGATCAATGATTAGTGGGTCAGGGAATAGTGTAGCAGTTGACAGTTGCAGTGGCAGTTTGCAGGGGCAGGCGGCGGTTGGCAGTGGCAGTTTGCAGTGGACTCAATACTCAATACTCACATACCCAATACTCACAACTCACAACTCACGACTACGATTCAACACTAAGCTCCGGCATCACCAGGAGAGGGATGCGTGTATGGTTTGCCATCTGTTTGACCATTTCCCGCTTCGACAGGGAGTTCAGTATATTTGTCCGGTAATGGCCCATCGCCAAAACTATTCCTTCAAACTTTCCCGCATAATCATGCACAGATTTGATAAAATCCTCCCCATAGATCAGTTCAAATCGAAGATATTGATATTGAAATCTCTCCCTGATCAGGTCCCGAAAACCCCGAAACATCAGATCTTCCTCCAATGACGATTCTTTGGCCAAATAAATCAGATGAAGATTCGCATCCAGATAAGTTGCAATCTGGATCAGGTTCCAGATGATCGGAAGGTCCTCCTCCCGGTAATCGGTGGCATAAGCCAAATGTTTGATATCAGAAAACTCAGTTCCATCAGGAACCGCCATCACCGGGCAGTCGGCTTCCAGAATCACTTCAGCAGTTGTACTGCCAAAAATCACATTGTCCAGGTCACTGCTTCCTTTGGTCCCCATCACGATCATATCCACCCTATATTCAGTCGCAATTTCAAGCACTGTTTTCATAGGGCTGCCACCAGAAACTATGGTTTTGCATTCAATATCAACGTTATCCGGATCATCAAGGACATCCTCGATCAGGCGCTCCATCGATTCAATCGCTTTTTCCCTGACACTTACTTCATCTTCACTGCGGTTGGACAGATCATATGGCGAACCATAGGCATGAACCAGCAATAGTTCTGCTCCGCTGTGCTGGCAAAATTCAATGGCATAATCCAGGGCATTGAGTGAATTTTCAGAAAAATCAGTTGGATGCAACAAGGTTTTCACAGGAATTCCCACTTTTTTTAGTTAAATATTTTTCAACCTGATCAATAATACAATACACTTCAATATACGATTCTTGAATCAAAAAATGTTTAACAAACAGCCTGAATGATTTTATTTTTTCCAGACGTATTAACGCATTATTGTTCAACACAGGCCATAGCTCAACCCAGGTGCACCCGTGGCTACTTTTTTCAACAACTGAATTATATAACATGAATATCCGGTTTCTATAACCATATCAGTACTGTAACAATACCAAAGAACGGCTTTATCTTTACTGTGAAAAGTGTCACAAACAGTCATGTATGAGCGGTCTGTATTGTGGACCTTCAAACTTGTTATATCTACCGGGTAGTCATTTTGAATAAAAAGTTGGCAGTACCACCGGCGTTACCCACCCCAAATTTGCTTGAGCCGTTGCCAGAGTTTTGGCTCCCTGCCTTCATCTCCCGGATCATACCAGCGTGTCTTCTCCAGCCCATCCGGCAGGTATTGTTGATCGACCCAATGGTTCGGATAGTCGTGAGGGTATTTGTAGTCATCCGATGCATTTTTGACATCCAGGTAGCGCGATGCCAGTTTGTTGGCCGTCTTGTCGCGCAGATGTGAGGGAACAGGCCCGATGCCTTTTTTCTGTATCTCGCTGTGAACCTCGAAAATCGCCTTGGTGCTGTTGCTTTTCGGTGAAAGCGCGAGAAAAATAGAGGCGTGTGCCAGAAAATAAAACCCTTCGGGCATGCCGGTTTTAATAAACGCCTCGTGGGAGGCATTCACCACCGTCAGCGCATAGGGATCCGCCATTCCCACATCTTCGGAAGCAAATATCAGCATCCGCCGGAAAATAAAATTGGGATCCTCCCCGCCTTCCAGCATCGCACTCATCCAGTACAGGGAAGCGTCCACATCCGACCCGCGCATCGATTTGATGAATGCCGATGCGTAGTGATAGTGCTCATCGCCGGCACGATCATACCGCACTGACCGTTTTTGTATCGATTCCTGCGCCGTCTCCAGGTCGATATGCACGACGCCATCCTTGCTTTTCGGCGTAGAGAGCGCCGCCACTTCCAGGGCATTGAGTGCATTACGGATGTCCCCGCCGGCATAATCGGCCAGATGGTCGCGGGCCTCATCGGTCAGCTCCAGTTTCATGTACCCCAGCCCGCGCTCCACATCACCGAGCGAACGGTCAAGCATAACCCTTACATTATCGGTGGTCAGTGGGTAAAGCTCAAATAACTGGCACCTCGACAAAAGCGGGCTGACAAGGCTGTAAAATGGATTCTCGGTCGTCGCTCCCACCAGGGTAATCACCCCTGATTCAAGGTGCGGCAGCAGGGCGTCCTGCTGGGCCTTGTTCCACCGGTGGATCTCATCGACAAATAAAATCGTCTTCCGGCCGTCGGCCTTTTTCTGATGCTCAGCCCGGGCAACCACTTTTTTCAACTCTTTGATGCCGTCGAGCACCGCATTGATCACTTCAAAACGGGCGTCGATCTCCCGGGAGATGACGTGCGCCAGGGTGGTTTTCCCGGAACTGGGCGGGCCATAAAAAATCATCGACCCGATCACTCCGCTCTCGATCATGCGCCGAAGCATTTTACCTTCTCCCACCAGGTGCTCCTGTCCTGTAAATTCTTCCAGCGACTGCGGCCGCATCCGGGTGGCAAGCGGCTCGTTCCCGGTCGGCTCACCGATGCGGTTGTCTGATGATTCCTTTTTATTGAACAAATCCATGAAATGCGATTATCTATCCTGCATTATTCATAAATATATTTCTTGTGAATCATGCAGGCTATATGAGACTTAAAAAGGAAGGTTACAGGTTCTCGGGTCCAAGGTCAACAGCGGGGAGAGTATAAACGAGATGGCCCTGTCCGGCTCATGTCAACCGGACCGAAAGGCTTCTCGTCCGGCATGCCAATTAAAGGCTACCAAACCATCTTGTAGATGCCTAAAATAGGTTGATATAATTAATCGGTTTTTAAAGGATAATGTATGTCAACCATATTTAGGCCTCAATATCTACTCACCGTACTATAATGCTAAAGATTGTTGAGGAATAAAAAAAGGAGCTTATCTTCTGACGTTTTTGAACTCTAACCTCCAAAGCTTGGTCATTGACACTGCGTGTCAATATCCATATTGTACTCTTGATCTAAACTAACAATCAATAATCACGGTCAAGCTAAATCAGGGATTGACAAAGATCAACAACTCACTACTCAATACTCAATACTAAAATAAAAATCAATAAATACAGGCATCCGGGTCGGATTTCACATAGTATGATTTGAAGTTTTCAGCATCTTCATCCATACAGCCTTTCAGGTTAAGCAATCGGATCGAACGAAAATCGGTGGGATGGGTTTCAGCCTGCAAGGCGATGTATCCGCTGTCCAGCGGGGTGCCGTCCTCAAGCTGCGTTTCGCCATATTCTATGACCAGTTCACTGTTTACCCTATGCTGGATCAGCGAATCGCCGTAGACCACCACTTCAGCCGTAACCCACTCATCCCCATGAATCGTCGGTCCACCGGCTTCGATCAGATTCTCATGCACACCTTTACGTTCTCCATCAATAACCACGTGGGTGCCAGGCGTGAAAATATTACCATTGGGTCGCTCTTCCTCGCCATCGCCGCCCAAAAGCTGCATCTCTACCGATGTGGGGAACCACTGATCCGGCTCCATACTTTCGGCTGATTGGGAGTGAAACATGATTCCGTTATTGCGGAACCCCCAGCTTGGCCCTCCTTCCAGCTGCTCACCGACAAAACGATATTCCACAATCAGGCGAAAGTAAGAAAACGGCTCTTCATAAAAGATATGTCCAATCTGGCCATCAAACGAATCGTAGTTATCATACCTGACCTTCAGCAGGCCATCCTCAACCCGAAAGGTCTCGCCATAATTGTCATTCAACTCAAAACCTGCAATCTTGATATCCCAGCCATCCAGGTTTTCCCCATTGAAAAGGTCAATCCACTCTTCTTGATGAGCTGTATGGTCGTTGTTGCATCCGATAGCCAAGAATAATAACACTATTATAACGGGGCTGAACTTCCCAATCTGAGCCATTGATTCCTTATCTGATTAATAATCAAATTTTAAAGTTATTGATTAGATATATAGTTATAGATCAAATATAATAATTTCAAGAGGAAAGGGAGTGCAACGGTTATTTTTTCCATCAGTTGACTGCTCTTCATTGGGTTTGTATAATACATTCTGGCCAATCCGGTTTGTAAAATTTGTTGGCTGACCAATGACATCGCAGGCTGTTCTTACGTTAATCAGGATTAATTTTTGGACGACCAAAAGATTAATGGTTCGCAATCTGGATTGTTGTGTATTAAGACTGTAATAACCATTTATATCGCAATGGAGCATGAAGGATATGAAGAAGTATGTACCGGCCATAATCCTGGCTTGTTTTTTGTTGACAGCCGTAATGCTGTGGCTGGTGAGAAACCAGGCAGATAAACAGGTCCGCCAATCAGACAAAAGCCAGGCACACCATACTCTGTCTGAATCGGGTAATCAGGGCCTTATTATTCGTTTCCATCAGGATCATTCACCGAAGAACGATTCCCGCTTATCACGCCTTTTGGCATTGTATATACCGCATGACGAACCTCCAACCCCATTTCTTGAACCGGGGCCGTTTCAAGCCCTCTGGGAAGGATGGATCGATATTGAAGAAGAAGATACTTTTACCTTTCATTTTGAGGGTACCGGCGAGCTTGAAATGATGGTCGAAAATGAGAGGATCCTGCAGGCCGGGCAGACCGAAAGTGAACCAGTGTCCCTGGGTGAAGGGAAACATTTTATTCGTGCAGAATATGCCAGTCCGGATACAGGTTCATCCCGCATACGGCTGCTTTGGTCAACTTCTTCATTTGGGCCGGAATCGATTCCTCCCACATCGTTGAGCCATGACGAATCGGATGAGGATCTGCAGCTTGCCACTCGGTTGCGCCGGGGCCGATTGCTCATAGCCGAACATTCCTGTTTGAGCTGTCACATGCCGGAAGACCCCTCATATATAGATGAATCGCTTTCCATGCCCGAACTGGCTATGGGTGCACCTGACCTTACCGATGTGGGCAGCCGCCTGAAGGCCGGATGGATGAAAAGTTGGATTAAAGATCCACAGGCAGTCCACCCGTCAGCACGGATGCCCGGAATGAATCTGAATGATCAGCAAGCCGCTGACATCGCAACCTATCTGGCTACACTTGGTGAACCACCACCATTACACCTGCCGTCGACCTCTTACGATATTAAAAAAGGCGGTGAACTGTTTGCTTTGCAGGGATGTATAGCATGCCATACATTAGACCCCGAAATTGTTGACAGGGAGCGTTTGAGCCTGGCCAATATCGCAGAAAAATGGTATCCATCTGCCCTGGAAGATCACCTGCTTGTACCGACAAGCCATTACAAATGGACAAGGATGCCAGATTTCAGGCTGAGTGAGGAAGAAGCTGTTGCCATTGTCTCGTTTCTGTTTGATCAAAGTGATTCTTTCGCTGGGCAGATGAAGGTGGATGGGGATCCACATCGGGGCAAAGTACTTGTACAGAAACAAGGTTGTGTCAGCTGCCATACTGCCCCTGTTGAAAACCAGTTAGAGGCACCTTCACTGGAGGCCTTAATGCAAGTGGAGTGGGATCAGGTAAAGATGAGTGAACATTTTTCCGATTCGGGTGCAACCCCACATCCGGCCCTCGATGCTGAAGACCGTGAAGCACTGCAAGTTTTTGCACAACAAGGATTCAATTCGTTGCAGAGACGGAGCAGTATTGAATTTGCTTCCCGTCAGATACAGTTAATGAATTGCCAGGCGTGCCATCAGATCGACGGTAAAGGCGATAAGTGGAGTGAACATGCCGGGGAAGTTGCCCACCTTCTTGAGGAGGCCGAAACCCATCCTTTCGGTAACAACCGTCCTGCCCTGACATGGGTCGGCGAACAGTTGCAACCCGAGTGGCTGGAGAATGTCTTGGCGGGAACCCTGGAGCATCCGGCACGCCCCTGGCTGGATTCACGGATGCCTGCCGTTGGTGCCAAACCCTCCATGTTTGCCCGGGGATTAATGGCTGCCCATGGCTACGGCACTGATTTCGAACTTATTGAACCTGATCCCGATCTCATACGTCATGGCAGGGCACTGTCTGTTGGTATCGGCTATTTGGGTTGCGATGCGTGTCATCATGGCGGTGAAGCTGGCGGTATGCCTGCTCCTCACCTGAATTTGCTCGCCGAACGTCTGCGCCCGGAATTTTACCACTGGATGTTGCAATCACCCCGCAGAATCGATCCACAAACGGCCATGCCCGAATACGTTAATCCTGAGGGCTTGACCTGGCAGAGGGAGCGATTCGACGGGGATGCAAATAAGCAGTTTGAGGCAATATGGCATTACCTGGTTTATAACCGTGCCAATTTTGAGCTTTTCGGTGACGAAAGGATTGAACGCACCCGCACTCCTTATGATCAAATGTATCAACAAATGGATAAGGGACCTGTCTACTCCGGAGCAATAGAAGTGCCTGGTGAAGGCGTAAGACCGAAGGGATTGTCAATCCGGGTTGGTGAACACAGACAGGCTACCATGCACTTTGACCATGACCTGCTCCGAATGAGTGCTGCCTGGACAGGTAATTTTCTGGAATTCCATTCCGATGCAGACTGGGGTATAAGAGGAGCTCCGACTGCTGCAGGAGAAATCCGGTTCACCAGCCCGGAAGTAACTGGCTGGGCAGGCCAAAACGAGCCCACTTTCACCGACACACGCGAACAGCCATTCGGGCCAGTTCCCGAAAAACAGGGGCAATACAAGGGGCTCTACCTGCATGGTGACCGAGCGGTTATTGCCTACTCGATCTATGGTACAGATGTGCTTGAATCTCCCTGGTATCTCGAGAACAGCCAAACAGGCGCCTTCGTCCGTGATCTGCAAATTGGTGCCAATGATCAGGCACTGTCGGTTTTATTATTTGATGCAGAGGGTGAGGCAGAAACAGATATCCGTGGTTCCATGCAGGTTGTTCGATTCGATCAAAACCAACGTGTTAAAATTGCTGCGATTCGAGCTGAAAATGGTATTGAACTTGTTGTAACGGAAGGACAGGTGGCACTACGCCTGGATCCTCATACAGCCGGTGAAAGATCATTCCGTATTCTGATATGGGAAGGTGATGCAAGCCAGGAAGAAGCTTTTATAGCACTGGCAACTGAATCTGCAGAGCCTGAAAATCTTGACCGTTTCACCGAGCCCGGGCCCAACCTTTGGGAACCACTGGTCACACGGGGCGAATTGGGTGAGTCTGACGGCCCATACGCCGTGGATGTGATCAGCTCCCCTCTGGAAAATCCATACGATGTTATGTTTCATTTTACGGGTGTGGATTTTATGGACGACGGGCGGGCTTTTTTAACGACTATGCATGGTGATGTCTGGATGGTTTCCGGGCTCGATCAATCCCTGGAGCAGGTGACATGGCAGCGGTTTGCAAGTGGTCTGAACATGCCTTTTGGTGTGAGAATTGTCGATGGCAAGGTGTATGTTTCAAACGAAGATGAATTGACTATCCTGCATGACCGAAGTGGAAACGGGGAAGCCGATTACTACGAGAATTTTCGGAATCTCATCGCACCGGGCCAGGGTGCCTGGCGCCAGGCTTTTGGACTGGAGGTGGATGCTGAAGGAAATTTCTACTTTGCAAGAGGCAGAGGACACAGGCAACTGGAAACATCCAACGGGGTATTCCGCATTTCACCCGACGGAAAGGAGATTGAGAGGATTGCTGTCGGTTTCCGTCAACCCTGGACCATGGGCATCAGTCCGGCCGGCCGCGTTACCGTAACCCAACAGGAGGGACCCTGGGTTCCCCAGACACCGGTCCATAAAATAGATTTGGAGACCCGTAAGGGCAACTTTTATGGAGACATGAATACCTATCGCGTGGAATCTTATCCACGCGAACTGGGTTTCGAGCCACCAATTCTATGGCTTCCCCGCCATATTGACAATTCTGCAGGCGGGCAGGTCTGGGTGAATTCGGACAACTGGGGGCTGCCCCGAGATCAGATGCTGCATCTGGCTTGGGGACGAAGCACCCTGATGCAGCTAATGCACGAACAGGTCGATGGCGATCGCCAGGGAGGTGTGGTGCACCTGGCTTCTTTCAGCAATAACCGCCCCCGGACCGGACGGTTCAATCCGGTAGATGGACAGTTATACATTGCCGGTTTCGAGGATCAAGGATTTCAGCGTGTACGCTATACCGGTCAAAATGTAAATTTACCGGTAGCGATTCATGCCCATGAGAACGGTTTGCGGATCCGATTTAGTGATCCGCTAAACCGGGAGGCTGCAACCGACGTTGCCAGTTATACCCTTCACCGCTGGAACTATATCTGGCAGGAGTATTATGGATCCCATCACTATTCGATAAAGAACCCGGGCCGGTTTGGCGAAGATCCTGTACCGGTCGATTCCGTAACACTGTCAGAGGACGGCAAGGAGATATTTCTGGAAATTTCTGACATGATACCGGTTATGCAGATGCGTATTGCTTATGAAATACAAGCTGCCGATGGCACGCAATTACAGGAAAATATCTATAATACGATACATGCATTGCAGCCTGCTTTTAACCTGGAAACCATGCAGGCTTACAGGGAAAAGTGACATGTAAAAGACTTTAGCCCCGCATTTCGCTACGCGTACAAAAAATGATCCCCGAGCCGTCGGGGATAATTGCTTCGCCCGGAGCTCACAACTATTTTGTTGAAAATGTTATAACCTATTATAAAGTAATAAGTTGGATCAAAGAAAATTAATCATTGAAAAATTTGTCGGCGAAATCGAGGTATTTTTCCCAATCATAGGCGGTTACAGCATGTCCGCCGCTGCGGATATGATACCCGATCGTACCCATAACGGGGTTATCGATTTCAGGCATGGACGATGCAGGCAATCTCTGCAACCCGAATAGTTCATAGACCGGGGACGCTTCCCTGGCGGATAAAAACTCTCCCTCGGGATCTGCCCACCGATCTTCCACTGCGCTGGCTACATACAGAGGCCGGGGTGCAATCAGTGAAAGCAGCATATGCTGATCTACCGGCAGTGTTTCTTCCCGGCCGTTAAACAGGTTGAAATTTTTGGTAAACCAGTGAGGAAAACTTGTATTGATAACCCCGATAGTCTCTCCAAACCGGCGGCTGGACAGGGCAGCCCCTCCGCAGCCGGAATTGTTTGATATAACAATGGCAAAACGCTCATCTGCAGCACCTGCCCATAAGGCTGCTTTCCCCAGCCGGGAGTGGCCCATCACAGCGGTCCGCTGATGGTCGATCTTTTCATCCGTTTCAAGATAATCCAGCATCCGGCTCAACCCCCACGCCCATGCCGCAAGGGTCCCCCATTCATCAGAAGCGGGTTCTGTTTGTTTATTTTGTTCATTGTAAACCAACGACCGGACTCCCTGATGCATCCGGTTATATTCATCCGGATCGATATCTCCGGCATATGCAGTTACAAGGGCGTAACCTCTTTCAAGTATCTTTTCGACCTGCCAGCGTTCCGAATAGACACCCCGGGTTTCATCCGTTGCCCTGTTATTGCGGATACCTATATTTTCATTGGGCCGCATCCATTTTTCCGACATCCTGATGCCATCATCTGAGTGGACAGCTTGATTTCCGTAAAAATTCAATCCCATCATGGCTGGGACCGGTTTTGGGGCATGATTGGGAAGATAGATCAGGATCTCGACAGCCAAATCCGGCCTGTTTTCGTCAAACAGAACAGCTACCTGTTTTCTGGTTGCTTTCCCCCCAAGAGCTTCCGGATCAATAGAACGGGTTTTATAGATAACTTCATAGTCGAACTCCGGCACTTTTCCATACACATAGTGCTCAAACATTTCCAGGATTTCCGGCCGGCGTTCAGAGATCCAGGCGGCCCTATCCTCCACTGTTCTGCCGGCTTCTGTAATCAGCGGATCCGGAAGTTGATAATCCGGAATAAGGGTTTCATCATAATTGACCTTTTCACGATAATATCGGTTTAACCAGCTTCTTGCTTTTTCAAAATCTTCCGGAGTATCGGCTTGCTCCATCAGCCCTTCAAAGTATGACACACTATCGGCTTCTGCATTTGATTGGCCCCTGGCGCTTTCCAAACAAAGGAATCCAATCAGGCAAAAAGAGACGATCATTAAACACAGGATACTTTTATGAGGCGAAAATATTAGAATCATGAATTTTATATTTTTTTGGAGTAATTGATTATTATTAAAAAAATACACCTAAAACAAATAACTAATTCATTACACTTTCAATCATAAACCTGCAACATGATTCAAATTATTATATTCCTCTTCAAAGAAAAAATAAAAAGGAACTCCTAAAGATATGCCGCAACGGTTTCCCACGAAATATTATCGAATAAATGATATTTATACGAATGCATCCTTGATAGCGAGAACATTTCCATTTTTTTAATAAACCCTTTCACCTTTTTAAATTTTCATTAAGAAAATGAAAACATTAATTAAGAAATAATAAAAAAAACTTGAACATTTCTGAATATCTCTATTATGATACAGGAAGTAATCTCACTAGAAGTCCAGTATCTTCAGTTAAAATATAAAGAAAACCATCGGGTCCAACTTTAACCGTTCTAACTCTCCCGATATTAACAAGTAGTTTTTCATCGTGAATGACACGATTATCTTCTATAACACTACGGTTTAGCATTCTCTGAACAAGTGAACCTGAGAACACGTTACCATCCCAACCAGGGTAATTATCCCCAACAACGAAGGCTAACCCTGAAGGGGCTATAGCAGGCGTCCAATGATGTACAGGAAGTTCCATGCCCTCTCGGAGGGTGTCTGTTAATTCTGTTACAGGTGTGCCATCATAATTAAGACTATAGGAAGCCAATGGCCAACCATAATTCAAACCGGGTTTGATGATATTAAGCTCATCGCCACCCAAAGCTCCATGTTCATTTGACCATAACACACCTGTTTCCGGATGAAATGTCAATCCTTGGTGTTCTCTATGGCCATAAGTATAAATCTCGGGAAGCACATCTGCTTTATCGATAAAATTGATTATCCGTTTTCTCTAACATTACTGACGATCGCAATAAATACCGGTATGCGAAAAGCCAACCTGATGTCTGCTGTTGGTGTTGTCGCTGGATTCACTGCCTGCAAAATTTTGTCA
>SKRC01000117.1 GCA_007118695.1 Balneolaceae bacterium
TTCCCTTCAAGATGTGAAGTCCCGTGTTCAGTGATGATCCCACCTTCAAGTCCGGATGATGTCAGGTTATTCCGGATAAATACATTTTTTGAACTTCCGCCAACTTTTATTGCAGCTCTCAAATCAGAACCTTTCTTTGCCGCCTGAATCAGGCACTGATCGATCTGTATATTATGGCTATCCATAACAACGATCCCGATCGGTGCAGCTTCAAATATCTGGCAGCCGGTTAGGGTTACTTCACTTGAATTTAATATTTCAACAGCACCCGATCGATCCTTAACCTGGCCGGCAACCTCCAGCTGAACCCCGGAAAGAATTACGCCACGACTGTCCCGAATCGATATTCCATTCCCGGCATCTTCCTGGTAATCCGGGTTATTATCGATGGAATTGGAGTTGAATATAATATTACGACTGTTTTCCACAACAAGATTCCGGTCGATACCCCGGATAAATGAATTGCCGGTAATTGTAAACCCGCGTCCACCACTGATATGTATATTCTTATAGGCATTACTGACATGATTGCCCGTAATTGTCCAAAGCCCGGTTTTGTCGTATGTCTTCTTTGCCCCAATAAAGCGAATATTTGCTCCTCCGGGTGATGGAACGGATTGAATCGTATTGCTGCTGATGGTTCCCTCACGAACGCTCCCCTCCCTGGCATCGATCCAGATATCAGCCGACTGATCGGCTTCCGGGTCATAATTGTATTCGATATCGTTTCCGGTAATCTGTAAGTTGCGTATCTCACTTCCGACAATCCGGATTCCTCCCTGTTTGCAGAAACTCAGATGGCTTCCCTGGACATTTATCTGATGCAAATTTACCCGGTCCAGGAAAAGTCCCGACCCGCTGCAATTGTAAATATGACTGGAATCCAGGATAAAATTACGGATACGTTCACGTAAAATAATCCCATGGCGAACATCCCGGATCAATACTCCCTGTACAACCGGTTGCAAAGAATAGAGAAATTCCAGTCCGTCGGCCTCTTCATGATCCCCTTTGATCTCCAGATTTTCCACTATCGGCATTCTTTCATACAGCCAGACTTCATCGGTTACAGAAGCCGGATTGGATGTACCAAAATGAGACCCGACAATTCGAAAGGCCGGCCCTGATCCCGCCATGATAACAGTTCCTGTACCGGCATCCCCGCTGATACCTGCCCTGCCGGTGGAGGACATCTGTATTTCTATTGTTTCAGTTATTCGATACCGGCCATCAGAAATACGAATTGATCCTTCAGCTTTTTTGACCGCTTTGCGGATAGCGTCGGTATCATCCGTAATGCCGTCACCGACAGCACCGTAGTTACGAATATCACCGGAATTGTATTCAGCAGTAGTTGAAGTTGGGTTTAAATCATTGAAAATATGTGTGGATAAGTTTTCAGCAATAAAAGTGAAACCTAAAACCACGAAAATAACGACCTTCATCATAAATTTTTTCCAGGATAGTGGCATGTATAAAAGTAATCAAAATCCAATCTATACATTATAGAAGGCTTTGCAAAATCGATTTTTTGACAGCTGTCGGGACGTTATCAGGTTTTCATAATCCTTACCTCGTCACCACGGTCGGGGCTACGTTTTGATAACCCTCTGGCATTGATCTGGAACAAAAATCGCTGACGCGTTCAAAAAATGAGCCTGGTTTTGCATAGTCTCCTAAACCAGAACCTCATCAAATAATTCTGAGCCAATGATTTTATAATTTATATCATGCCAACCATTTTTCTAACCAATTAAATGCGGATTCCTGCATTGGGCGGTCGAACTTGTGGCCACCGGGATGAAATTCACATACATATTTGTCCGATGCCCCGGCTTTGTCAAATACCTCTTTCAGAATGCGATCAGCTCGTTTTTGTTCACCAATGTCAAAGATACCGTCCTCCGAATTGTTTAAAACAAGGCGTGGAGAAGGCATTTGCAACGTAAATATTTCAGAATAATCCATTTCAACTGGAAGGTGGGGAACATATATCATCCAGGTATGAGTGAAAGAGTGATACATCAGATAATCCCTCCAGGTACTCATCATTCCAACACACACAGCTGTTTTTAACCGGGAATCTGCACCGCTGAGCATCAGTGACCGAAGCCCGCCACCGGAGAGCCCACAGCAGCCCATACGATTTTCGTCGACATCAGGCCGCGCCGCAAGTACATCAAGTGCACGTTGATCTTCAGCAACAGTAACTCCAGGCCAGGTTGTCCCGCCACAGAAGAGCGATTTGGATAAAACATGCTCATGATTGCCGGCCCAGCGATTATACGCTCGGATCTCTTCTTCACCTTCTTCCGGGGACACATCGACAACACCTCCACGGATGCGTTCTGATACATCTGCCAGCTTAACCCTGCGGCTTGCAAAAGCAAAAGCATCCGGTACCAAAACGGCAAACCCTCTCTTGGCAAGTTCGTTAGCCCACCGGCGGCCACCATAATAACTTTCCTGAAATGGGACCAACATCGGATGGATCTCATCTGATACTTGTGCTATCTTCCGTTTTCCAAAGTACTTGTCCCCGCCATGGCTATGCAAGGCAACAACCCCCGGAAGTGGTTCTGTTGCACCTTCCGGTTTAAGATAATAGGCTTCCGTTGGAGGCCCATATGGCAGCTGCCAGGCGAGTTTTTCAATCATCAGCCCGTCATGGGAATAACTCGCTATCACTTTTACTTCAGGTGTATCACCGGTGTAAGGACGGGCCAGGAGTTCGCTAAAGCGATTTTGTGCCGCTTTTTTCCAGGATTCTACATCTTCCCAGCTCTCATTTCGAAATGAGAGCCTGCCGGGCTTGTCTCCATACAAACTGTCAGCCCATGGCCCATAGGCTCCAATCATATTGGGCTCCACAGGGTCTGAATCATTGAATGGTGTAAACTCTGGTTCATTTTTTGGTGATGGATCTATTGATGATGCCATAGACAAAAATGGGTTATTTAACATGGCCCAGCCAGTTATGCCACCTGCAGCCAAAGATTTAATAAATTTTCTGCGCGCCACATTATTTTTTGATTCATTCATAATATATAGGAATAATTGATTTACGATTCATTAAATAACTAAATACCATCATTAGCAACCTGATTTTTTTGCTCAAATAAGCGTTGCTTGCAAGCTGCCATTTTAACTTCGCCTTGCCGAGGGAAAAATTTCTTGGTGAAAAATGCGGGTTAGTACCTTTGATGCCATCCATTTCAGTGCATATCGTACCGGCAGAATTGTGTCAGTTCTATTAAAAAAGCAGGTGGCACTTGGACTAAAACAATTCCGCCGGTACGAGACGCAAGATTTCACCGCTGGAGTCCACAGCGATATAGATAAACTGATCGGGACCGACTACTACATTACGAATCCTTCCAAGGCCTTCCAGCAGGTTCTCTTCATGTATCACATCATCTCCGGCAAGTTCAAGCCGGACCATCCGCATGCCGGCCAGCCCTCCGATTAACAGACTGCTTTTCCACCCCGGGTACAAATCGCTGGTGACAAAACTCATGCTCGAAGGAGCAAGTGCCGGTGTCCATTCATAAACGAATGACCGCATTCCTTCTTTCTCGGTCAGCTCGGTAATAAGGGTTCCGTCATCTGCAATCCCGGATGCGGAGATTACCGGCCAGCCGTAATTTTCACCGGCTTCAATGATATTGAGTTCATCACCCCCTTTCGGTCCGTGTTCAACGGACCAGAGCATACCGGTTTCAGGATGAAAGGCCAGGCCCTGAGGATTCCTGTGGCCGTAGGTAAAAATTTCAGGTTGGGCATTTTCAACATCAACGAACGGATTATCGGCAGGCACTTCACCATCTTCATGCAAACGGAGAATCGACCCGGCGTGAAGGGTCAGGTCCTGGGCCCATTCCATGGTCCCCCGGTCCCCGATAGAAAAGTAAACGTAGCCGTCCCGGAACACAATCCGGCTTCCCGAGTGAGAGGGGACTTCTGTCATCGGATATCCCTTGAAGAGGATTTCATGGTCGGCCAGGGTATTACCCTCCAGCCTCACACGCATCAGGGCAGTATTGTGTGCCCTCTCTCCTTCCAATGCCGAATAGGTCATGTAAATCCAGCCATTTTCCTCATAATCCGGGTGAAGTGCGATGTCCATCAGGCCACTTGATCCACCTACACGTACATCGGGCACGCCCTCAACCGGCTCCTCCAGCAACTCCCCATCCCGGATCAGGCGCAGTGTTCCTGCCCGTTCGGTTACAAGCATCGATCCATCCGGCAAAAA
>SKRC01000100.1 GCA_007118695.1 Balneolaceae bacterium
CCTTGTACCTTGTACCTTTTCACCGTTCCACCCGCCCTGAACCGCCGCTCTTTACCAGTTTCTCGACTTCATCGACGCTTACCAGGTTGTAATCCCCCGGAATGGTGTGTTTCATGCAGGAAGCCCCAACAGCAAATTCCAGGGCATCTTTGGTGTTTGATTTGTTCAGCAGCCCGTAGATCAGCCCGGATGCAAACGAATCGCCACCGCCCACGCGGTCGACAATGTTGATTTCATAACGGGTCGAACGGAACGGCTCCTTGCACTCCTTGTCGTCATGCAACACCGCACTCCAGCCATTCATACTGGCTGAAAAGCTCTCGCGCAGGGTGATTGCCACCGCCTGAAACCCATAAGAAGTTTTCAGTTCCCTGGCGAGCTGGTAGTAGCCGGCTTCATCCAGCTCAGCCCCTTCCACATCGGTCGAGCCCGCTTCGAAGCCAAGGCTGCGCTGAGCATCTTCCTCGTTGGCAATGCAAACATCCACATACTCCATCAGCGGATTCATCACCGCCTGTGCTTCTTTTTCCGTCCACAATTTGCTGCGAAAATTCAGGTCGCAGCTGATCGTAACTCCCGCCTTTTTGGCTGCCTTGCAGGCCGCCACAATGGCCTTTTGCGGTTTTTTGCCCAGAGCAGGGGTGATGCCAGTCCAGTGAAACCAGTCTTTGCCTTCAAAAATCTTCGCCCAGTCGGCCATCGTCCCGTCCATGGCATTGACCGCCGAACCGGCGCGATCGTAAATCACTTTCGAAGGACGCTGACTGGCACCCGTCTCCAGGTAGTAGACGCCCAGCCTCTCGCCCCCGCGAAGGATGTATTCGGTATTCACGCCATATCTTTGAATGGACTGCAGGGCGGCTTCCCCGATTTCATGTTCCGGCATCCGGCTCACAAAATAGGTCTCCTCGCCATAGCTGGCCAGGGCGACCGCCACATTGGCCTCGCCGCCTCCGAAGGTAATTTTAAATTGATCGGCCTGTAAAAATCTTGAATAGCCCGGTGTTGACAGCCGGAGCATCAGTTCCCCAAACGTTACCACTTTTGCCATGGGTTCAACCCTCGTTTATATTTTTGATTAATGTTTCTGCATTGATGCGGATCTGCTCATAATTGCCTTCAGCCAAAGCTTTTTTATCGACCAGTGAACTGCCGATGCCAACGGCGCAGGCCCCCGCCGCGATCCACTCATTGACGTTGGTCAGCGACACCCCGCCGGTGGGCATCAGTTTCAGGTGCGGCAGCGGCGCTTTGACCGCCTTGAAAAAGGCCATCCCCAGAATATCGGCCGGAAACACCTTAACGATATCGGCGCCTGCCTCCCAGGCCGACTGAATTTCGGTCGGGGTGAATGCACCCGGCATCACTGCCTTGCCCAGTTTTTGGGATTCCTCGATCACTTCCTCTTTTACAATCGGGCTGACGATGAATTCGGCCCCGGCGCCTACTGTTTGCCGTACCGCTTCCCGGTCGATCACCGAACCGGCCCCGACCACCATATCCGTTGGCGCCATTTTTGCGGCTTTTTCAATCAGTTTCAGGGCATTGGGCACCGTCATTGTTATTTCAAGCACCTTGATGCCGCCTTCCCGCAGGGCTTCAAATATCGGCTCGAACTGATCAGCCCGGGGAAACCGCAAGACTGCCACGGCTTTGTGTTGTTCTACGGTTTCTACAATTTGTTTTCGGTTCATATTCAGCTATTGGTTGGTTAAGTACTTGGTAGCCTCCCCTGGTACGTTATTTTTGCCACGAAGGCGTAAAGACACCAGGAGATCGCAAAAAGATTTATTGCCTGAAAGCTAATTCATTCCCCTTAAAAAAAATAAAGTAAACCCAAAAAAATCGTCAGATCGACATTGCTGTAAAACCGCCATCCACTGTGACGATCGAACCGGTCACAAATGAAGAAGCATTCTCCGACGAGAGCCAGATAATAGCCCCGGAAAGCTCTTCTGCCTCTCCGTATCTTTTCATGGGCGTGTGATCAAAAATCGATTTTTGCCGCTCTTCTGTCAGGATTTCCCGGTTTTGTTCGGCAGGAAAAAAACCCGGTAAAACTGCATTTACCCTGATGTTGTACGGCGCCCACTCGCGGGCCATAAACCGGGTCATGTTGTTCATCCCGGCTTTTGAGATACTGTAAGTAAAGACTTTGGAAAGCGGAATTTCAGATGAAGCTGAAGAGATGTTAATGATGCTTCCTCCGTCTCCCTGCTCGATCATCTGATCAGCTGCAATCCTGCTTGCCAGGAATGCACCTTTCAGATTAATATCCAGAATCCGGTTCCATTCCTCTTCCGTGATTTCCATAACAGGTGTCGTTGAATTGATTCCCGGGGCATTGATCAGAATATCAACACGTCCCCAGGCATCTACAACGTCCCTAAATGCACTATTCAAGGATTTCTCATCCCTTACATCGGCCTGGCATACCATTGCATAGCCCCCTTCCTGCTCTATTCTACCGGCAATTTCCTGTGCCCCGTCACGATTGCCGCTATAAAAAACTGCTGTTTTTGCCCCTGCCTGTGCCAGTGCAAAGGACATTTCACCGCCCAATACGCCACTCCCACCGATAACAATTGCTACTTTATCTTCTAATGAGAATAAATTATTCAAAAAATTCATTTTTAATATTCAATTCAATTTTATTGTTAAACTTAAAACTGCAACTTTATTTTATAAAAAATATAGATTGCTTCTCCGCATGATTCTGCAGCTGATCAAATTATATGAGTTAATGTTCGCAATTGGAATGAATAATTGCAGGTTTTAACAGATGTCTCAAACCTATCATCCGAACGGTTCCAGATGTTTTTCAAAATGACGAACAAGGTATTTTTCGTGGAGTTCTTCATTCTTTTCCAGCAGTTCCATCAGTCTTTTTTTGAATCCTTTTGCCCCGGGGAGGTCGCCTGAAAGTATAGACCCGAATGCCACGTGCAATACTTGCCGGGCATCATCGTCATTGAGAAGTCCGGGTAATTCTTTGTCTCCGAGCGAATCCGGATCGGGTATGTGTTTCGGGTCGGCAGATATGTGGTAAGTTTTCTTGTCCGTTTCAAAGCGTTTAAGTGAAAATTTGAGGATTTCCCTGAAAAAATCGGGAGCTGCAACGGCCACTGTTCGCAACGCTTCCAGGTAACTGGTACCGGCTGTTTTTACATGCACGGCTCCCAGATTCAACGACCCGATGACTTTATAAACGGAAAACTTGTCGCTTCCGGAATGAATACTCAGTTTATACCCGCCAAACATTTCTGCAATAGCCAGGTGTTGCTTGTATTCATTTCGAAATTGATTTAAATCACCCCTGAAGTCAACCCCTTTTTCAAAATGGCCGCAAAAACGAGGGGCGAGGCTGACCAGTTCAACGCCAAGCCGGTCCAGTTCAGATACAATGAGGAAGTGTTCAAAAAGGGTTGTAGGCTCGTCGGTTTCATCTATAGAGAGTTCCAGTTCTGCGGGATGATCAGGGTATGTAGTTGTTATATATTCTGCCAAATTACGTGTATGTGTAATCACCCGCCCATATTTAACCATTCCCTGCATAATTTCCGCTTTTCCCGGAGACAACGTAAAGCCATCCCGAAGTTTTACACTCAAATCGAGATATCGATGCAGAAAATCATCTGGTGTATCTTCAATTTCATCCCAGGGTAGGTCTTGGTAGGCAGAATCCAGTTTCTGCTCATGCATGGACTTTGCCTCATTTTGAACATATTCACTGGGATCGATGGTAAACATCGTAAAACCTGCCCGGACCATAAGATCTATATCATTAAAATTTTTAAGATGATCCCCATCGGCCCCGAAACCATCATGATACACTTCCTGGAAAACAGACCAGGTTGCTGCGTCCATAACTTCTTCTGCGGTTCTTCCCGTTCTTTGCAATTCCCTGATAGATTGTTGTGCAAGGACAGGCCTGAATTTGGTTTGACTTACTGCCCGCAAATGAGCAGGACCGGCATTGCCCAGGCGATCTCCGAACCCGTAGGAATTGGCTTTTCCAATCAATACAGGCCTGGTAAAGTCAAATCTCTTCCGGATTGCATCGGCATTTTTATGAGACATGCCGCATACCAGGTAGTCAATATCACCATTCTTATACCGCTTCCCACTGAAATCACTGATATCTGCATTGCTTTCACCGGATGAAACAACCAGCTGTTTTTCAATGCCATTGCGAATGATAAAAAACCACGCACCTTGATCTTCATGAATCGATTTCTCATACAATGACG